>JAOPZG010000541.1 GCA_025964215.1 Conexibacter sp. | reverse complement strand
GAGGATCAGACCGAGGCAGACGACGTCCTTGTAGGGCGACTCGTCGAAGAGCAGCACCGAGACCGCGAGCAGCGAGTAGAACCACCCGCGCGTCTGGTCGAGCGCCTCGCAGACGAAGTCCGCCGGCCAGGCCTGCTCGAACCTGCCCTCGTTCTCGAACGGCGCGTGCCACTGGGCGAACTGCATCGCGCCCGAGTCGAACCACACGTCGATGACCTCGGGCACGCGGCGCATGACCTTGCCGGTGGTCGGGTCCGTGTAGGTGATGTCGTCGACGTACGGGCGGTGCGGGTCCTCGAGCTTGACCCCGCTCAGCTCCTCGAGCTCGGCGAAGGACCCGATGACGTGGAAGTCCTCCCCGTCCTCGCTGCGCCACACCGGCAGCGGCGTGCCCCAGTAGCGCTCGCGCGAGAGCGCCCAGTCCACGTTGTTCTCCAGCCAGCGGCCGAAGCGCCCGTGCTTGACGTGCTCCGGATGCCAGGTGACCGTCTCGTTGGCGGCCAGGAGCTTGTCCTTGACCTGCGACGTGGCGATGTACCAGGACGGCTTGGCGTAGTAGAGCAGCGGCGTGCCGCAGCGCCAGCAGTGCGGGTAGCTGTGCTCGTACTCCTGGACGCGCAGCAGGCGGCCGCGGCGGCGCAGCTCCTCGACGAGGTCGTCGTCGGCGTCCTTGACGAAGCGGCCCTCGTAGCCCTTGATGCGCTCGTCGTAGGTGCCGTCGAGCTGGACGGGGTTGATGACCTTCAGCCCGTACTGCGCGCCGAGGCGGAAGTCGTCCTCGCCGAAGGCGATCGCGGTGTGCACCATGCCGGTGCCGTCCTCGGCCGTGACGAAGTCGCCGAGCAGGACGGTGTGGCCGCGCTCGCCGTACTCCTCGCCCTTGATGTAGGTGAACGGCGGGACGTAGCGGACGCCGTCGAGCGCCGCGCCCGGGAACTTGGCGAGGATCTGGACCTCGGCGTCGGCGCCGAGCACCCGCTCGACCAGCGCCTCGGCGAGGACGACCGGCGCCTCGAGCGCGCCCGTCTTGGCCCGCACGTACGTCAGCTCCGGGTCGACCGCGACCGCCGCGTTGGAGACGAGCGTCCACGGCGTCGTCGTCCACACCAGCAGCTCGTCGCCCGCCTGCACCGGGCCGCCGTCCTCGGCGACCGGGAAGCGCACGTAGACCGACGGGTCGACGACGTCCTTGTAGCCGAGCGCCAGCTCGTGCGAGGAGAGCGCCGTGCCGCAGCGCGGGCAGTAGGGCACCACCTTGTGGCCCTCGTAGAGCAGGCCCTTGTCGTGGATCTGCT
Organism: Conexibacter sp.; assembly: GCA_025964215.1. Classification (GTDB taxonomy): domain Bacteria; phylum Actinomycetota; class Thermoleophilia; order Solirubrobacterales; family Solirubrobacteraceae; genus Baekduia. The sequence goes on along the minus strand of JAOPZG010000541.1, from coordinate 8,944 downwards.
TCAGCGCCCACCAGACCGACTCGACGTAGGTGGCGTCGAGCGTCCTATAGGCGTTGTCCAGGTCCACCCAGAAGCCGATCCGCTCCGTGAGGCGGTTCCAGTCCTCGAGGTACTCGAAGACCGACGCGCGGCACTTCGCGTTGAACTCGGCGATCCCGTACTTCTCGATCTCGTGCTTGTTGTGGAGGCCGAGCTGCTGCTCGACGTTGATCTCCACCGGCAGGCCGTGGGTGTCCCAGCCGCCCTTGCGCTCGACGAGGTGGCCGCGCATCGTCTTGTAGCGCGGGTAGATGTCCTTGAACGCGCGCGCCAGGACGTGGTGGACGCCCGGCTTGCCGTTGGCCGTCGGCGGGCCCTCCCAGAAGACCCAGCGGTCCGCGCCCTCGCGGTTGCGCAGCGACTCGGCGAAGACGTCGCGTTCCTTCCAGCGCGCGAGCACCTGCTCCTCGAGCGCGGGGAAGGACTGGTTCGAATCGACGGGACGGCGGGCCATGAGCGGCCCAGGATATGCGGTGGCTACAGCGAGGCGGCCGCGGGCTCGGCCGACGGGTCGACCGCGAGCTTGCGGCAGATGCCGGAGAGCATGCGCTTCTCGGCCTCGTCGAGGACCGCGAACGCGTCGCTGACCCGCTGCGTGTGCTCCGGGGCGAGCCGGTCGACCAGCTCGCGGCCCTGCGTCGTGAGGCGCACGGACGCGGCGCGGCGGTCGTGCGGCAGCCGGAAGCGCTGGACCATCCCGCGCGTCTCGAGCGTCGTGACGACCTCGGTCGCGTTGGCCTTCGAGGTGCGCAGCCGGGCGCGCAGCGCGCGCAGCTCCAGCTCCCCGCCACCGCTGGAGAGGACCATCAGGACCGAGAAGCCGGAGGACGAGAGGCCCTCGCGCTCCAGGTCGGACGCGAGGCGCCGACGGACGCTCGCCTCCGCGAGCAGGAGGGACTCCAGGGCGTCGTGCGCCAGGGGATCGCCGAGCGGTGTGAGCGTCATCGCGCGAGGATCATGCCGCGCGTGCCGGACGGCTCCGAACGATCGACCGCGGACGTCTCCGCGGCGGCGCGGCTACAGGCCGATGACGGTCGACGGACCGCGCGCGAAGCGCCCGCTGGCGCTGCGGGCGTCGAGCCGCGAGATGATCGCCTCGCGGGCCGCGAGCGGCCCGTCCGGCAGCGCCTCGACCGTGCTGCTGCCCGCGTGCGGGATCGCGTCGCGGTAGTCGAGGATCGCGACGTCCTCGCCGGCGACGCGGCGCGCAGTGAAGACGAGGCGGCCGAGCGCGTCGAGCGACGCGCCGTGGCCGGTGAGCACGACGGCGCGCGGGTCCAGCGCGGTGATCGCGTGCGAGAGGCGGCTCGGGTCGGAGTCCGCCGTCAGCGCCAGCGTGCGCAGGCCGGCGCGGCGCAGGACGAGCTCCAGCGCCTGGGCCTGGAGGCACTCGGCCTCCGGGGCGCGGCTCGCGTCGAAGACCAGGATGCCCTCGCTGCGCGTCGCGGGCGGCGAGAGCCGCTGCGTGGCGGCGAGCCAGCCGGTGGCGTAGCGCCAGGCGAAGCCGTACTCGGGCGTCGGGGGCGTGTTGTGGGCCGGGGCGAGCGCCTCGACCGACGGGAGCAGGACCTCCTCGATCGTGCGCTCCACCGAGCGCACCGTGAGGCTCTCCTCGATCAGGCGGTTCGCGCCGTCCTCGTCGAAGCGGCCGAAGGCGGACTGCAAGCGGGCCGGCGAGGCCGGGCCGGTGCCGCGCTCACGGGCGACGGAGACGGCCGAGGAGATGTTCTGCGTCTCCTCGAAGGCGGCGCGCAGCGCCTCGATCTCCGCGAGGTCGAACTGGCGGTGGCCGCCGGCGGTGCGCTTGGGCTCCGGGAAGCCGAAGCGGCGCTCCCAGGAGCGCAGCGTGTTCGGGCTGACGCCGAGCATGGCGGCCGCGGCGTTGGTTCGGATCGATCCACCCATGTCCGTACAGTCTTCGCCGTTTGGTGAGGTTCTGGCAACTTGCGCAAGGTCAGGTGCATGACGGGTCACGTCTTGCACGGGAAGGACCCGGTGCGCGCGTGCCGACGGGTCAGACCGTCCCGAGGACGATGAGGGCGCCTTCGGGCGGCCCGCAGCTGCCGACGCGGGCGGCGTAGCGCACGCCGTACTCGCCCGTCGGGCGCACGACGATGTTGCGCGGCTCGGCTCCGCCGATGGCGGCGCCGGCGATGATGCTCTGGAGCAGCTCGTCGCCTTGGCCGGCCTCGGCGTCGGCGGGCTCGAGGAAGTCGGAGACGTGGCGGTGGACCGCCTCGGGCTCGTCGACGCCCAGCACGCGCTCGGCGCCGCGCGAGAGGCCGCACAGCTTGAGCTGGCGGTCGACGATCACGAACGCCTCGCCCTTGCGCGGGGCCACGTCGGCGCCGGCGCTGATGACCACGCCGAGGCCGCAGCGCGCGCAGACGCGCGCCAGCGGGGCCATCGGGGTCGGCGGCGCCTGGCCGCAGTGCCCGCAGAAGCTGACCTGCGGGACCGGCTCGGCGGACCCGGGGTCCGGTACGAGGCGAAGGAGTGGACGGTTGGAGCTCAAGCGAATGCCTCCTCAGCCTTATGCGGACAGCCTGCGCCGGGACGGGGCGGGCGTCGCGAGATCATCGAACTCCAGGTCGTCGGCGATCGACTCGCGGCTGCTGCCCTCCGCGAGGTCGAGCAGCTGGCCGGCGGCGATCGTCGGCGCAGATGCGAGATGCCGCGCCCCGGTGGTGCGCGTGCGATCCGCACGGCCACCGCGGCGGAACAGCAGCACCGGCAGCGCGCCGGAGCTGGCGCGGACCCGGTAGGCCCAGCGGGCGACGTCGTCGTCGACCTCCTCGCCGCCGGCGATGACGACCACCCGCGGCTCGTAGGCCGAGAGCACGTCGCCCAGGCCGGCCAATCCCGTGACGGGCAGCGTCACGGTGCGCAGGCCGATGCGCGTGGTGCAGAGCTCCAGCGCGCGGAGCGCCAGGGCGTCGGGGTCCAGCTGGTCGCGCGTCGCGTCGCCCAGCAGGACCGACGGCCGGGACGACGGCGGCGGCGACAGGCGCTGGGCCCGCAGCAGCCACTCGCCCGCCCAGCGGGCGGCGAGCGCCCACGGGGCCGAGTCGGTCCCGTTGCGATCGCCGATCTCCTCCAGCGACGGCAGGAGCACCTCCTCGACGGACCGCTCGACGGAGCGCAGCGCGAGCGCGCCCTCCATCGCCGCGTCGGCCCGCTCCAGCTCGTAGGCCGCGAGCGCCCCGACGAGCACGTGGGTGTCGGCCGCGACCGACTCCCGGGCCCGCGAGATGGCCGACGAAATCGACAGCCCCTCCTGGAGCGCGTCGCGCAGGGCGGCGATCTCCCCGAGCGTGTAGAGGCGGTGCTTGCCCGGCGATCGCTGCGGCTTGGGATAGCCGAAACGACGCTCCCACGCGCGGAGCGTATTCGGGCTGACGTTCAAGACGGCAGCCGCTTCGGAGGTCTTCAGCGTCCGCACGGGTGATCAACGGGATCACGGCGTACAGCTTTAGTCCCGCCCAGGGGCCAAAGTGCATCGATTTTGCGCAACTTCCCGTGCAGAGGCACGGAGCCAGCTTACGCTCGCGCCCCGTCATCCGTCCACTTTTCTCTGGAGGCCTCGCCATGCACAACCTGAAGCTCCGCGCCCTGCCCTACGTCGGCGCCCTCACGGTCATCGCCTCGCTCGCCGGATACGTCGGCGGCCGGTAACCCGTCCGGACGCCTAGACCCCTGCGGAGGCGCCCTGTAGCGTCTCCGCTGTGAGCGGGTCGGACGTGGTGCAGCGCCCGCACCTCGCGGCAGGAGTTGCCGCCGCGGGCCTTCTGCTGGCCGCGGCCCTGGCCGTCGCCGATCCCGGGACCGTCGACGATCCCCTCGGCGCCGTCCTGCTGGCCTGCGCGATCGTCTCGCGGCTGCTGGCCGTCGACGTCTCCGACCAGCGGATCTTCGTCTCCGGCGCGTTCCTCTGCGGGATCCTCGCCGCCTGCTTCCTCGGGCCGGCCGCCGCCTTCGCGGTGCCCGTCGCCGCCGAGCTCGTCGGCTGGGCGGTCGAGCGCTACCGCCGCGTCCCGCTGCTGATCAACCTCGCCGGGAGCGCGCTGCCGACCGTCGGCGCCGCCGTCGTCCTGCGGGCGACCGACCTCGACCGCGAGAGCGCGGGGTTCGCCGTCGCGCTGGCGCTCTCCAGCGGCGCGGTCCTGCTTGTCAACTCCGAGCTCGTCGGCAGCGCCATGGCGCTGCTCGACGGCCAGGCGCTGCGCAACCGCGTCCGCGCGCTCTCGGACCTCGCACCGACCATCGCCATCAACATCGCGCTCGTCACCGCCATCGGCGCCGTCTACGCCCAGACCGGCTTCGCCGTCATCACGCTCGTGCTCGTCGCGCTGCTCGCGTTCTCCTACATGACGCGCCTCGTCATCGCGGCGCGCGAGCGGACCAAGGAGTACGCCAACCTCTCGTGGGGCGTGCTCAGCGGGCTGATCCGGACGCTGGACGCCCGCGACCACCGCGCGGCCCGCCACTGCGCCGCCGTCGCGCGCTTCGCCCGCGACATCGCCGGCCACGTCGGCATGAGCGAGCGCGAGCAGGAGCTCGCGCACACCGCCGGCCTGCTGCACGACATCGGGCGCTTCGCGCTGAGCGACCGCGTGATGGAGCGCGGCGTCGTGCTGACCGAGGACGACTGGACGGCGATCCGCCGCCATCCCGAGCTCGGCGCCGACCTGCTGCGCGACATCGGCGTCTACGGGCCGCTGAGCGAGATCATCGTCGCGCACCACGAGCGGCCGGACGGCAAGGGCTACCCCTCGCGGCTGACCGGCGAGGACATCCCGGAGATCGCGAAGATCATCGCGGTCGCGGAGGTCTACGACACGCTGACGGCGCCGGACACGTACCGGACGCGGCTGTCGTCCTTCGAGGCGCTGACGGAGCTGCGCCGCGTCGCGGGGACGCAGCTCGAGGGCATCTACGTCGAGGCGCTCGCCGAGCTGCTGGCGGGCCAGGGCACGGAGTACCGCCATGCGGACGCCGCCGACTACGACGAGGAGCTCGCGATCGAGCGGCGGATGAACGAGGCGGCCGGCGGCTGAGCCTGCCGGCGGCCCGCGCCCGCCGCGCGGGGTCGGCTACTGGTCGGCGTCGGGGGCGGCGAGCGGCACGTCGGCCTCGACGGGGAGCTCGACCGCGTCGGACTCGCGGACGAAGCGGCCGGCGGTGCCGGTCGTGCGCTCCTCCAGCGACGTGACGAACTCGTCGAGCTCCTGGACCGGGAAGCGGCGCTGACCGCCCGGCGTCCGGTAGCCGCGGAGGTACCCCATGTCGGACCACCGGCGAACGGTGGAGAGGGAGACCCCCAGGTGACGTGCCGCCTCGGAAGTCGTCAGGCCGAGTCGGCTGGTATGCGTGGACCGCGTCATGAACAGCAGTGTTAGCCCGCGAAGGCCCGTTCGAGACGTTCCGCGTGGCTTTGCGCAGGTTTCGGCGTCCGGGCTGCCGTTATGGCACGGTCTGCGACCATTCCTGGCGCGATGGCAAGGCTCGACGACCTCGATCTCTCCCAGAAGCTCAAGCGCCGCGACCAGGACGAGCGCCTCGCCCGCAGCGGGCGGCGCCTCGCCCAGCTGCGGCTCGTGCTCGGCGGCAAGCTGCACGACGGCGACCCGCTCGGCCCGCCGCTGGTGGTGGTCATGGAGGGCTGGGACGCAAGCGGCAAGGGCGGCGCGATCAAGCGCCTGCTCGCGCCGCTGGACTCGCGCCACGTGCGCGTCGCGTCGTTCTCCGCGCCGACGCCGGACGAGAAGCGCCATCACTACCTCCAGCGCTTCTGGATCCCGCAGCCGGGCTGGGGCGGGATGACCGTCTTCGACCGCTCCTGGTACGGCCGCGTGCTGGTCGAGCGCGTCGCGGGCTTCGCCACCGAGGAGCAGTGGAAGCGCGCCTACGACGAGATCGTCGAGTTCGAGGGCACGCTCGCCGCCGAGGGCACGATCTTCGCCAAGCTCTGGCTGCACATCTCCGAGGAGGAGCAGCTGCGCCGCTTCGAGCGCCGCCAGGCTGATCCGCTGAAGGCCTGGAAGATCACCGACGAGGACTGGCGCAACCGCGAGAAGCGCCCGCAGTACGTCGAGGCGGTCGAGGAGATGCTGGCGCGCACGGACGTCCACACGGCCCCGTGGATCCTGGTCGAGGGGGAGTCGAAGCGCTTCGCCCGCGTGAAGGTGATGGAGTCCGTGATCGAGCAGATCGAGCGTGGGTGCGCCGCGCGCGGGTTCGAGCTGCCCCAACCCCTCGAACCGGAGACGTCCGTATGAGCTACACCCACACCGAGCGCGTGCGCTTCGGCGACCTCGACGCGATGCGCCACCTCAACAACGTGGTGTTCCTGCGCTACTTCGAGACCGCCCGGATCGCCTACCTGCGCGCCATCGTCCCGAGCCACGACCCGGCCAACCCGGAGGCGGACGCGTTCGGGCTCATCTTCGCCGAGTGCCACATCAACTACCGCTCGCCGGTCCTCTTCGACGAGGAGGTCGACGTGGCGTGCTCGATCGGGAACGTGAAGCGCTCGTCGTTCCGCGTCGAGTTCGAGATGCGCGTCGGCACGCGGCTGGCCGCCGAGGGCTACGGCGTCCTGGTCGGCTTCGACTACGGGACGCAGCAGGCCGCGACGCTGCCCGACGAGCTGCGCGAGACGCTCGAGGCCGAGGCCGGGACGCCGGCGGGCGCGGCGGACTAGACGCTCGCGACGGCGTCGGCGCCCACGACCATCCAGCGGCGTCCGTGGAAGCGGGCGCCGATGGTGAGCAGCCGCGCGAGCATCAGCGCGTTGAGCCCCCACCAGACGCCGGTGACGCCCCAGTGCAGGTGGAGGCTGAGGAGCGCGATCGGCACGAAGACCGCGAACGCGCTGAAGGCCATCGCGTAGGCGAGGTAGCGCGTGTCGCCGGCGCCGAGCAGGATCCCGTCGAGGGCGAAGACGAGCGCGCCGGTGGGCTGGAGGAGCGCGAAGAGGGGCCAGAGCTCGTGAGCGCATCTCAGCACTGCGGGGTCCGAGGTGAAGGCGTCGGGGAGGACGTCCTTGGTCGCCAGCAGCGCGAGGCCGAGCGCGCAGCCGCCGACGAGCGACCACCCCAACATGCGATGCGCGGCGGCGAGGGCTTGGTCGGCGTTCCCGGCGCCGAGCATCCGCCCGACGAGGACCTGGCCGGCGATCGCGATCGCGTCGAGGACTAAGGCCAGGAAGATGAAGACCTGGAAGGCGATCTGGTGGGCGGCGAGGCTGTCCTCGCCGACGCGGGCCAGGACGGCGCCGGCGATCACGAAGGCGAGCAGCAGCGAGCCGGTCCGGACGACGATGTGGCCGCCCATGCGGGCGAGGCTCTTGAGCTGCTGTGCGTTGGGGCGGCGCGTGCGCGCGGGCGCTCGGAGCAGCGCCCCCGCGAACACCGCGCCCATCCCGGCTTGGGCGACGACGGTCCCGGCGGCGCTGCCGTCGAGGCCCCAGTGGAAGCCGTAGACGAACAGCAGCTCGAGGCCGATGTTGATGATGTTGGCGACGACGACCACGACGAGCGGGGAGCGCAGGTCGCCGACGCCGCGCAGGTAGCCCTGGGCGGCGAGCGCGACGAGCGCGCTCGGCAGGCCGAGGGCGCTGATGCGCAGGTAGCGCGACGCGAGGTCGGCGGCGTGGCCGTGGCCGCCGACGAGCGCCATCAGCGGGTCGGCGAGCGCGACGACGGCCAGGACCATCGCGAGGCCGATGCCGAGCGCGAGCCACAGCGCCTGGGCGGCGATCTCGCCGGCGCGCTGGTCCTGGCCGGCGCCGTGCAGGCGCGCGACCTGCGCCGTCGTCCCGTAGGTGAGGAAGTTGCAGAGCGCGACGACCGCGCCGAGGACCGAGCCGGCGAGCGCGAGCGCGGCGAGCTGCGGCGTTCCGAGGTGGCCGACGATCGCCGTGTCGGCGAGCAGGTAGAGCGGCTCCGCGGCCAGCGCGCCCAGGGCCGGGATCGCGAGCCGGAGGATCTCGCGATCGTGGGGGTTGCGGGCGCGCATCGCGGCCACTCTACGATGGGATCGATGAGGTGCCGTGCCGCCCTCGCCGTGAGCCTCGCGCTCGCCTTCGGGGCGTGTACCAAGGACGCGCCGCCCTTGCCCGACGCCTGCCTCGACACCGACCGCGCGGGCTACGAGCACGCGCTCGCGAGCGCGCCGGGCGCCGTGGCGCTGCCGGGCGGGACGCTGATCTCCACCTGCCTGCAGCGCGTCCGGACCGACGCGGAGCTCCAGAACATCGGCGCCGTCGTGCACGCGGTCGCCGAGGACTACGCGACGCGGGCGCGGGAGTCCTCTGATCCGCAGGCCGCGCTGCGGCTCGGGTTCCTGAGCGCGGCGGTCTCGCGGGGCGCCGGGCACTCGAACGGGATCGCCTCGGAGCTGGCGCGGCGGGTCGAGACGGCGGGGATCGGGCTGCGGGATGGCTCCTCTGCCGTTGCGGGCGCGCTGGATCGCGGGCTCGCGGCGGGGGCGGCGCGCGGGTGAGGCTCCGGCTGTGGCATGCCGACGACGGCGCCCGGATCGCCTACCGCGAGGTGGGCACGGGGCCGCCGCTGGTGCTCGTGCACTCGGTGGGGCTGAGCCATCGCGAGTTCGAGCCGGCGGTCGAGGACCTCGCGCATCGCTTCCGGCTGATCCTCCCGGACCTGCCGGGGCACGGGGACTCCGAGGACCGCCCGCGGCATCCGTACAGCTTCGACTGGCTGGCCGACGTGCTCGCGGAGTTCTGCGTGGACGTGGGCGGGCGGCGGCCGCTGGTCGGCGGGCACGGGCTGGGCGGGGATCTCCTGATCCGCGCGGTCGAGCGGGAGCGGCTGACGCCGGGGCGGCTCGTGCTGCTGCCGTGCCGGCTGCACCGGCCGCCGGAGCGGGCGCGGGCGCACGG
>JAOPZG010000532.1 GCA_025964215.1 Conexibacter sp. | reverse complement strand
GAGCGCCGGCCTCGTGCCGGTCGGCGGCGACACCGACCTGACCCGCCTGACGGCCGTGACCGTCGAGGTGGCGGTCGAGGTCGGCCGCACCCACATGTCGCTGGGCGAGACGATGAGCCTCGGCCCGGGGTCGGTCGTCACGCTCGACCGCCTCGCCGACAAGCCCGTCGACCTGCTGGTCAACGGCCGCCCGATCGCCCGCGGCGAGGTCGTCGTCATCGACGAGCAGTTCGGGCTGCGCATCACCGAGGTCAACGGCACCGAGCGCGGCGCGAGCGCCCAGGCCGCGGCGCCCGTGACCTTCGAGCCGGCCGCCCTGGGCGCCGGCGACGCGCCGCCCGCGCTGCCCGAAGCGGCGTAGCGCCTGAGGCCGATCGTTCGGGCGCCGACGCCTCGAACGGTCGTCCAGACGCGTCCCTCAAGTCGCATGTGCGCAGGCCGATCTATGTGAGTGGCTGGTCGTCCCTCCCGACCTACCGAGTCCCTCCAAGTGAAGCCACATCGCACCCTCACGGCCGTCTTCACGGCCGCACTCCTCTGCGTCCTGATGGCGCCGGCCTACGTGCTGGCCGCCACCAAGGACCCCTACGGCGAGAACACGCCGTTGAACCTGCCCAGCGCGTCGCCGGCCAAGACCGCCGACGTCGGCGGCGGCGCCAGCGGCGGCCTGGCCCGGACCTTCGTCGGCCTCGCGGTCGTCGTGGCCGTGATCTACGGCCTGACCTGGGTCCTGCGGCAGATGAAGAAGTCCAGCAGCGAGTCCGGCCGCTCGCACGGCTTCGGCCTCAGCACCGAGGCCTCGATGCCGCTGGGCCCGAACCGCTCGGTCCACCTGATCCGCGCCGGCCGCGAGCTCGTGCTCGTCGGCAGCGCCGAGCACGGCATCGTCCCGATCCGGACCTACACCGAGGACGAGGCCCGCGAGCTGGGCCTGCTCTCGGCGCCGCAGCTCGAGCGCGGCGACGACGTCGTCGACGCGTCGAGGGTGGGCGGGACCGCCGTCAAGGCGAAGCTCCTCTTCAGCGACACGCTCGAGCGCCTCCGCGACCGGACGACGCGATGATCATCTCGGCGACCAACGGCCTCAGCGCCGACGGCGGCAACGCCGTCCAGCTGCTGATCCTCGTCGGCGCCGTCACGCTCGTCCCGGCGCTGCTCTTCTGCGTCACCGGCTTCACGCGCATCCTCGTGGTGCTCGGCTTCATCCGCACCGGCCTCGGCACGCCGACCGCGCCGCCGAACCAGGTCCTGGTCGGCATCGCGCTGTTCCTGACGATCTTCGTCATGGCGCCGACCTTCACGGCGGTCAAGAAGGACGCGATCGACCCGCTGAGCAAGCACCAGATCACGCAGACCCAGGCGCTCGACCGCGGCCAGAAGCCGCTGCGCGAGTTCATGTTCCGCCAGACGCGGACCAAGGACCTGGCGCTGTTCGTGAGCCTGTCGAAGATGAAGCGCCCGCAGACGCGCGCCGACGTCCCGACCTACGTCCTGATCCCGGCCTTCATCATCTCCGAGCTCAAGACGGCCTTCCAGATCGGGTTCCTGATCTTCCTGCCGTTCCTGGTGATCGACCTCGTGGTCAGCTCCACCCTCATGTCCATGGGCATGATGATGCTGCCGCCGGTCTTCATCAGCCTCCCCTTCAAGATCCTGCTGTTCGTCCTCGTGGACGGCTGGGACTTGGTCACCCGCTCGCTCGTGGAGTCGTTTCACTGATGAACCAGGACACGGTCGTCACCCTCGCGACCCAGGCCATGAGCCTGGCGCTGAAGATCTCCCTGCCGCTGCTCGGCGTGGGCCTCGTGGTCGGCGTGCTGATCTCGATCATCCAGGCGGTCACCTCGATCCAGGAGCAGACGCTCGCCTTCATCCCGAAGGTGCTGGCGATGGCGATCGTGCTCGTCGTCGGCGGGCCGTGGATGCTCAACCAGCTCCTGGCCTACACCTCGGACCTGTGGACCTCGATCCCCAACATGGTGGGCTAGGTGGGACCGCAGCTCCAGAACTCGGCGGCGCAGCTGATCACCGACTTCGGCGAGCAGCGCGTCCTGGCGTTCTTCCTGGTCCTGGCGCGCGTCTCGCCGCTCTTCCTGCTGGCGCCGCTGTTCTCCTCCAAGATGGTCCCGGCGCGCGTGCGCGGGGTCGTCGCGGTCTCGCTCGCGATCGGCCTCTCGCCGGTCGTCGCCGCGGGCACGCAGCTCCCGACCGACGTCATGGGGATCGGCTCGCTGCTCGCCAAGGAGCTGCTCGTCGGCAGCGCGTTCGCCTACGCCCTGGCCGCGACCTTCGCGGCGCTCGCGGTCGCGGGCTCGTTCCTGGACACGACGATCGGCTTCTCCTACGGCGGCCTGGTCGACCCGGTCAACGGCAACCAGTCCGCGGTGCTGAGCACGGCCTACAGCATGGTCGGGTTGATGGTGTTCATCGCCATCGGCGGCGACGCGTGGGTGATCAAGGGCATCGCGCGCACCTACGACATCGTCGACCTCACGCAGTACCCGTCGCTCGCGCACATCGTCAGCGGCGCGAGTGGCGCGTTCATCCAGGTCTTCACCAGCGCGCTCGAGGTCGCCGGCCCCGTGCTGCTCGCGCTGATCCTCACCGACGCGGCCTTCGGCATGGTCACGCGCGTCGTCCCGACGCTCAACGTCTTCCAGGTCGGCATCCCGGCCAAGGTCGTCATCGGCCTGCTGCTGATCGGCGCCTCGATGCCGTTCGTCGCGGGCTGGATCGGCAACCAGCTCCAGAGCGACGTCGGCGCGGCCCTCAACACGCTGCGGGTCGGGTGATCTCAGGTGGCGGATCCCGACAAGACCGAGAAGGCGACGCCCAAGCGCCGCGAGGAGGCGCGCAAGAAGGGGCAGGTCGCCAAGTCCACCGACTTGAGCGGCGCCGTCGTGGTGCTCGCCGGGCTGATCACCGTCGGGCTCACCGGCTCCACGATGGTCAACCGCATGGCCTCGGGGATCCACGACGCGCTGGCCGCCGGCGCGGGCCGCGACCCGGTCACGGTCAACACCGTCGGCGACCTGCTGATGCAGTCCGGCCAGAACGCCGCGGTCTGCCTGGCCCCCGTGGTCGGCGCCTGCGCGGTGGCCGGGGTCGTCGTCAACCTCGGGCAGGTCGGCATCCGCCTGAAGTCCCAGGCGCTCAAGCCCAACTTCCGCCGCCTCGACCCGAAGGCCGGCTTCAAGCGCATCGCCGGGCCGCAGAGCCTGGTCGAGCTCGCCAAGAACCTCGTGAAGATCGCGATCCTGCTGTGGGTCGTGCTCAGCGCGCTGCTGCCGCACATCCAGGACTACGCGGCGATGGTCGGCGTCTCGCCCCTGCAGCTCGGCCACGCGATCGTCGACCTCGTCAAGCACATCGCCTACCGCGCGACGTTCGCCTACCTCTTCATCGGGGCCCTCGACTACTTCTACCAGCGCCACACGCACGAGAAGTCGCTGCGGATGAAGAAGGAGGAGGTCAAGGAGGAGGGCAAGGGCCAGGACCTCCCGGCCGAGGTCAAGAGCGCGATCCGCCGCCGCCAGCGCGAGCAGGCCCGCGCCCGGATGATGGGCGACGTCCCGACCGCGGACGTCATCATCACCAACCCCACGCACTACTCCGTGGCGCTGAAGTACGACGGCCACTCGGCCGCGCCGACCGTGGTCGCGAAGGGCAAGGACCTGATCGCCCTGCGGATCCGCGAGATCGCCGCCGAGAACGACGTGCCGATCGTCCCCGACCCGCCGCTCGCCCGCTCGCTGCACGCGAGCGTCGAGGTCGGCCAGCAGATCCCCGAGGAGCTGTTCGCCGCCGTGGCGCAGATCCTGGCCTACGTCTACCGCGTCGCCGGCCGCCGCCGGCTCGCCACCGCCTAGAGGACCCGAGCATGACCGGCACGATGCAGAAGCTGGGCAAGTACACCGACCTGATCGCCGCGGGCGTGGTGGTCCTGGTCGTGGTGATGTTGATCATCCCGCTGCCGCCGATGCTGCTGGACCTGCTGATCACGCTCAACATCAGCTGCGCCCTGGCGATCGTGGTCACGACGCTCTACGTCAAGAAGGCGCTCGAGTTCTCCGTCTTCCCGTCGCTGCTGCTGATCACCACGCTCTTCCGGTTGGCCATCAACATCTCGGTCACCCGCCTGATCCTGCTGCACGGCGACGCGGGCAACGTCGTCGAGGCGTTCGGCAAGTTCGTCATCGGCGGCAACATCGTCGTCGGCCTCGTCGTCTTCCTGATCCTG
>JAOPZG010000336.1 GCA_025964215.1 Conexibacter sp. | reverse complement strand
CCGACGATCTGGCGCAGCGTCTCGCCGTCGGCGCCGCTGTGCAGCGCCAGCTCCAGCGCCCGCGCGAACAGCTCCGCGGCAACGGCCGGCTCCTCGGCCTCGGCGTGCGCGCTGCCCGCCAGGAACGGGACCGTCGGGTCGCCGGGGTGCTCGAGCTCGAGCGCGGCCCAGATCGCGTCGGCCTCGCCGCGCCGGCCCGCGAGCACGTGCATCCAGGCGACATGCCAGCGCTGGTCCTGGCCGGTGACCGTCGCGATCTCGCCGAGGACCTCGATCGCCTCGTCGTACTGCCCCGACTGCTCGAGCGTGTCGACGCGCGCCTCCAGGGCCTGGACGGTCTTGGCGCGCGCCTCGCTCATCGGCCCTGCCAGCGCGCGGGGCGCTTCTCGGCGAACGCGCGGACGCCCTCGGCGAGGTCGTCGGAGGCGAAGCACGCCTTGCGCAGCGCGATCAGCTCCGCCTCGACCTCCGGGTGCAGCTGCGCCTCGGCGGCCAGCAGCGCGCGCAGCACGCGCTTGTTGCCGCGGACCGAGAGCGGCGCGTTGGCGACCAGCTCGGCGGCCCAGTCGAGCGCGAAGCCGTCGAGGTCCTCCGCGCCGGCGACCTCGTGGATCAGGCCCCACTCGCGCGCCTCGCGCGCGCTGACGTTGCGGCCGAGCAGGAAGAGCTGGCGGGTGCGGGGCTCGCCGATCGCGTGCAGGAAGCGGCGCAGGCCGGTGTGGGAGTAGACGAGGCCGAGCTTCGCGGGCGGCATCCCGAGCTTGATCCCGTCGCGCGCGACGCGCAGGTCGCACGCGAGCGCCAGCTCCAGGCCGCCGCCGATCGTGTGGCCGGGCATCGCGGCGATCGTCGGGACGTCCGTGGCGTCGAGCGCGTCGATCGCGCTCGTGAACGGGTGCGCGACGAGCTTCTCGGCCTCGGCCGCGAAGACGTCCTCCGGGATGTCGCCGATGTCGTAGCCGGAGGAGAACATCCCGTTCGCGCCGGTGAGGACGAGCGCGCGCGTGCCATCGCCGTCGGCGGCGCGCACGGCGTCGGCGATCCCGTCGAGGATCGCGTGGTCCAGCGCGTTGCGCTTGGCCGGATTGGAGATGGTCAGCCGACGGACCCCGTCCTGCGGCTCGTCGATCAGCAGTTCGCCCGCCATGAACGGCGGGAGCGTAGTCGGTTCGGCCGCTATTCGAGGACGACGAGCGTGTCGCCCTCGTTCACGGCCTGGCCCTCTTCGCAGAGGATCTCCTTGACCGTGCCCTCGTCCTCGGCCTCGACCGGCATCTCCATCTTCATCGACTCGAGGATCACGACCGTGTCGCCCTCATCCACCTTGTCGCCGATCTTGCACTCGATCTTCCACACGGTGCCCGTGATGTGGGCTGCGATGTCGGCCATGCGCGGGAACATAGGCCGAACACCGGACGTTCCAGGGACACTCGACCGGTGGGCGGAACTCACGCTCCGAAGTTCCGACCGGCTGGCGATAGAGCCGGGACCGGGCGTGCCCCATGATGGTTGCAAGTGATCGGCCGGGGGACATCGCAACGGCGCACACCGTCTCCTCCTGCGACGACTCGTCGTTGTGCCGACCGATCGCCGCTCCGTGGTATGGCCTGACCCACCGTCCCGGAGCACGCCTGGGGACCATGCGCCGCATCGAGGAGGGACAGCCTCGATGCGGCGCACCCCGGGTGGCATCCCTGAAACGACGCTGCGCCGCCGCAGCGAGGCTCGGCCTCTGATGCGGCGCACCCCGCGTGGCACCTAGACCCTGGCGATGACGGGTAGCATCTCCGCACCGTGAGCGAGCAGGATGAGCTGGTCAAGATGAAGGAGCAGGTCTACGTCGACCCGCGGCCTTCGAGCTACTTCGATCGGTTCCACGAGCGGGCCCGGACCCGCGAGCCCGACTGGGTCTACGAGGCGGTCCGCTCGGTCACGCTCCTGTACTCGTGGTCGTTCTTCCGCGCGCGGGTCATCAGCACCGACAAGGTGCCGCCCACCGGCCCGGTCATCCTCGCGCCGAACCACTTCTCGTTCATGGATCACTTCTTCGTGGCCTCGTCGATCCGGCGCAAGGTCCAGTTCATGGCGAAGTCGCAGCTCTTCAAGCCGCCGATGCAGTGGATCTACACGCACGGCGGCGTCTTCCCGGTCCGCCGCGGCGCCCGCGACGAGGGCGCGTTCCTCACCGCGAACACGATCCTGGATCGCGGCGGCTGCATGGCGATGTACTGCGAGGGCGGCCGCTCCCGCACCGGCAAGCTCGCCGACGAGGCCAAGCCCGGGATCGGCCGGCTCGCGCTGGAGACCGGCGCGACGGTGGTGCCGATCGCGATCCACGGCTCCTCGAAGGTCCGCAACTGGAAGCGCCTCGAGTTCCCGAAGGTGACGATCCAGTACGGCGAGCCGTTCCGCTACGAGAAGCTCGCCGAGCCGACGCGCGAGCAGGCCAAGGCGACGGCGAACGAGATCTTCGACGCCATCAAGGTGCTCTACTCGGGCCTCGAGGCGCACGGGCGCCGCGGGGTCGTCGCGCGCGTGCGCCAAGAGCGGCGGGCCGCCAGCCGCGCCGGCAAGAAGCACACCGCCGCCGCGTGACCTGCCGCCCGGCGGTCCTCCTCGCGGCGCTGGCGCTGCTCGTCTCCGCGGGGCGGGCGAGCGCTGCCCCGGTCGCGCCCGTCT
>JAOPZG010000334.1 GCA_025964215.1 Conexibacter sp. | reverse complement strand
CTCGTGCTGGGTGCAGTAGAGCTTGTAGGTCCCGGCCTTCTTGAAGGTCTGCGAGAACGTCCCGGAGGCCTGGGTCGGGGAGTTGAACTCCGTGGGCCCGGAGTCGACGTAGACGTCGTGCAGCGAGAAGCCGCTGGAGTGCCAGACCCACTTGACCTTGTCGCCGACGTGGATCGTCAGCTTGGGCGGGTCGTAGTAGTCGGAGTCGACGCCGACCTCGCGGGTCTTGCCCTTCGCCTGGTGCTGGTGGTGCTTGGTCGCCGCCGGCGCGAGGGCCGGCAGCGCCGCCGCCGCGCCCCCCGCCACCAGGGCGGAGAGCGCGGCGATCGAGACGGCGTGCTGCCTCATGACGTGACGGTGATCTTCCCGGTCATGAACGGGTGGATCGCGCAGAAGAACGTGTAGGTCCCCGGCTTGGAGAACGACACGCTGGTCTTCTGCGGGAACGGCGTCGCCGAGCTGCCGTCCAGGACGCCGGAGTTCACGAGCCCGTCGCCGTGGTTGGTGCCGTCGAGGACCACCGGGGTCCCGGGCGCGTCGCTCGGGTAGGCCCACTTCGGGTCGAAGACGAGCGTCGGCGGGCCGGTCGTCCCGGTGCCGGCGAGCGGGCCGATGAACGTCGCGTCGGCTGCCTTGCCCGCGGCCTTGACGTCCTTGGCGAACGTGAACGTGTGGTCCTCGGTCGTCCCCGGCGTCATCTCGAGCGTGACCTGCGTCCCGACCTTCGTGGTCAGCGCGTTCGGCGTGAAGCGGTACAGGACCGGGCCGTTGGTCTTGTCGGTGCCGGCGATGATCGTGTTGCCCGGCGCCGTCTCCTTGTCGAGCTGCTTGAGCGCGGCGAAGCCCTTGGCCAGCTGGGTCTTGACGCGCGCGGCGTCGGCCTTGGCGCTCGGGACCGGCTTGGACTTGGCCACCACCGAGACGGTGCCCTTCATGCCCGGGTGGATCACGCAGTAGTACGTGTAGGACCCGGCCTTCGGGAACGTCACGACGAACGGCTTCGGCTTGCCGAGCGGGATCCCGGAGCCGACGGCGGCGGCGCCCGTGTAGGGCTTGCCGCTGCCGGAGCCGAGCGAGACGATCGCCGGGATCACCGGGATGCCCTGGCCGTTGAACCAGAAGGGCGCGCCGGCGGCGTCGAGCGCGCCCGTGACCGGATGCGCCGGGTCGGGCGCGGCGAGCGGCGGCGGCGCGTCGCCCTTCTTGGCGAAGTTGATCACGTGGAAGCCGGCGAGCGTCCACTTCACGCTGTCGCCGGCGTGGACCTTGATCGAGGACGGGAAGAACGCGTTGATGTCGCTGTCCTTCGGGACGCCCGCGGGCGTCTTCTTGACGGGCGGACCCGCCGAGACGTCCTTCGTCGCCGCGGCGGCGAGGCTCGGCACGGCGAGACTGCAAAGAGCGACCGCGAAGGCGGCCTTGGCACTTCTGTGCACGTCGACTCCCAACTGGAGGGAAACAGGGCTGCTGGACCGGCACCTCGCCCCCCGCAGCAAGGTCATGCTCCGCGCAAGCTAATCCCGCGTGAACGCGGCGTGAAGGGGGGCTGGCCGTACCTGGCACCCTCGGCCACCCGAACTCGACCTTCGCCCAGGGCGCGGGACATCCGTTGCAGTGGTTCGGCCCGGAAGGGATCGCCGCCGCCGGGGGCGAAACACCCAGCCGATGCCCGATCCCCGAGCACAGCGCACCCTCGTGAAGTCTCCGCCCGAGATCTGGGCCGAGGTCAGCGACGTCGGCATCCTGGCGCGCCACCTCGGGGAGTTCGGCGAGATCCGCATCACGCAGTTGGAGGCCGAGACCACCGTCGTCTGGGAGGGCGACCGCGCACGCGGCACAGTGGAGCTCGAGGCCTCGGGCTGGGGTACCAAGGTGACGATCACGGCGGAGGCGATCGCGGCGCAGCAATCCGCGGTCGCTGAGGAAGCCGAGGTCGTCGAGGCAGTGCAGGAAGAGGAAGCAGACGTGGTCGAGGACGCGACCGTCGAGGAGATCCCGGCGGACGAGGTCGTCGAAGAGGAGGTCGCCGCCGCACCACCGGTGGCGGCCGAGCGCCGGCGCGGGCTCTTCGCGCGGCTGCTGCGACGCCGCGCGGAGGCGGTCGCGGTGGCGGAGCCCGAGCCGGTCGTGGCGATGGAGGAGCCGGAGCCCGTCGTCGTGGCGGAGCCGGAGCCCGTCGCGGTCGAGCCGGAACCGGAGCCCGCCGAGCCCGCGATCGACGTCGAGGCCGTGCTCGTCGGGGTCCTGGACGACCTCGGCTCCGCCCACCACCGCCCCTTCTCGCGGGGCTAGCCGGGGTCGCGCGGCGCAGGGCCGGGCCCGCGAACTAGAGTTCGCCGCCGCCCATGACCCAGCGCCAGCACAACCCCGAGACCTTCGACGAGAAGCTCGCCCAGCTCAACGAGCTGCGCGAGGCGGCCATGCACTCCTCGCCCGAGGCGGAGGAGAAGCAGCACGCCCGCGGCAAGCTGACCGCCCGCGAGCGGATCGAGAAGCTCCTCGATCCCGGCTCGTTCCAGGAGCTGGACACCTTCGTGCGCCACCGCACGATCGACTTCGACATGCAGAAGACGCGCCCCTGGGGCGACGCCGTCGTCACCGGCCACGGCACGATCGAGGGCCGCAAGGTCTGCGTCTTCTCCCAGGACTTCACCGTCTTCGGCGGCTCGCTCGGCGAGGTCATGGCCGAGAAGATGTGCAAGATCATGGATCTCGCGGCCAAGATCGGCTGCCCCGTGATCGGCATCAACGACTCCGGCGGCGCCCGGATCCAGGAGGGCGTCGTCTCGCTCGGCGCCTACGGCGACGTCTTCGTCCGCAACGTCAAGTGCTCGGGCGTGATCCCGCAGGTCAGCTTGATCATGGGCCCGTGCGCGGGCGGCGCGGTCTACTCGCCGGCGATCACCGACTTCATCTTCATGGTGAAGGAGTCCTCGCACATGTTCATCACCGGCCCCGACGTCATCAAGACGGTCACGGGCGAGGAGGTGGACTTCGAGTCGCTCGGCGGCGCGATGACGCACAACACCAAGTCCGGCGTCGCGCACCTCGCGGCCGAGAACGAGGAGCAGCTGCTCGAGGACACCCGCTACCTCATGGGCTTCCTCCCGCAGAACAACCTCGAGATCCCGCCGCGGCTCGCGCCGACCGACGACCCGGACCGGATGGACGAGGAGCTCGACACCGCCGTCCCCGACAACCCCAACAAGCCGTACGACATGCGCAACGTCATCCGGCTGGTCGTGGACGACGGCGAGTTCTTCGAGATCCACGAGCACTTCGCCAAGAACATCATCTGCGGCTTCTCGCGCCTGGACGGCTTCGCGGTCGGCGTCGTCGGCAACCAGCCGGCGCACATGGCCGGCGTCCTCGACATCGACGCGTCGGCCAAGGCCGCGCGCTTCGTCCGCACGTGCGACGCCTACAACATCCCGATCATCACCTTCACCGACGTGCCGGGCTTCCTGCCGGGCACGAGCCAGGAGTGGGGCGGCATCATCCGCCACGGCGCGAAGCTCCTGTACGCCTACACCGAGGCGACGGTCCCGAAGATCACGGTCATCACCCGCAAGGCCTACGGCGGCGCCTACGACGTCATGGCCTCCAAGCACCTGCTGGCCGACTTCAACTTCGCCTGGCAGCAGGCCGAGGTCGCGGTCATGGGCCCCGAGGGCGCGGTCAACATCATCTACCGCCGCGACCTCAAGTCCTCCCCCACGCCGGACGAGCGCCGCAAGAAGCTGATGGACGACTACAAGGCGCGCTTCGCCAACCCCTACAGCGCGGCCGAGCGCGGCTACATCGACGACGTCATCACGCCGCACGAGACGCGCCCGAAGCTCATCAACGCGCTGCACACGCTCCAGACCAAGCGCGAGCCGGGCCCGAAGCGCAAGCACGGCAACATCCCGCTGTAGTCCCCCTGGTCGGGTGGAGCGAGTTGCGTTAAGCAACTCACAGCGATAGCGTCCTGGAATGCGCGATGCAACGGACGTGGTCGTCGCCGGCGGCAGCGTCGCCGGCTGCGCCCTGGCCGCCCTGCTGGGCCGTCAGGGCGCGAACGTGACGGTGCTCGAGAAGAGCCCGAAGCCCGAGCACTACAAGGTGGTGTGCTCGCACTTCATCCAGGCGGGCGCGACGCCGGTGCTCCAGCGGCTCGGCATCGACGCGACCATGGAGCGCGCAGGGGCGCTGCGCAACGGCCTGGACGTGTGGACCGCGGGCGGCTGGTACACGATGCCCGACGACGCCTACGGCTACAACCTGCGCCGCGAGAAGCTCGACCCGATGCTGCGCGAGCTCGCGGCCCGGACCCCGAACGTCACCGTCCGCCAGGGCGTCACGGTCGACGCGGTCCTGCGCGACGGCGCCGGCCGGCCGTCGGGCCTGCGCGGCCACACGCCGGGCGGCGAGGAGGTCGCGGTCGACGCGAAGGTCGTCGTCGGCGCCGACGGGCGCGGCTCGCAGGTCGCGCGCCTGGCCGGGATCCCCGGGCGCGTGCAGCCGCACAACCGCTTCGGCTACATGGCCTACTACGAGGACCTGGAGCTCGACGGCGTCGCGCCCGGCCACTCGCAGATGTGGCTCAGCGGCCGCGACGTCCTCTACTGCTTTCCCAACGACGACGGCGTGACGATCGCCGCCGTCTTCCTGCACAAGGACCGCCTCGCGGAGTTCAAGGCCGACAAGGAGGCCGCGTTCCTGGCGGCGTTCGCGGCGCTCGACCGCGCGCCGGACCTCGCGTCCGCCACGCGGATCTCGCCGATGATCGGCAAGCTCGACCTCCCCAACGTGCGCCGGCCCGCCGGCCGTCCGGGGATCGCGTTCGTGGGCGACGCCGCGCAGGCCAGCGACCCGGTCTGGGGCGTCGGCGTCGGCTT
>JAOPZG010000515.1 GCA_025964215.1 Conexibacter sp. | reverse complement strand
GCTCCTCCTGGGCCTGGGTGATCTTCTTGACGCCATCGCTCGACGAGAGCCCCTGCAGGGCCTTGGTCAGCGCCGCCGTGTCGTTCTTGCGCGCCGCGTCCGCGCCCTTGCGGAAGACGTCGGCGAGCTCCTTGAGCCCATCGACGAGCTTCTGGTGCGCGACCTTGGCGTCCGCCGGCGGCGTGATCGCGCCGAACTTCTTCGCCGCGTCGTCGAGCGCGCCCGCGCCCTTGTCGAGGCGGTCGCCGATCTGCTTGGACGACGTGGCCGAGCCGGTCGCGTCGCCGATGTCGGCGAACGTCTTCTGGAGCGTCTGACCGGCCTCGGCGAGCTGCTTGCCGTACTCCTGCTTGGAGGAGGCCTTGTTGTCGGAGCCACCGCAGCCGGCGGTCACGACGACCAGCGCGAGCAGGGTGACGAGCAGCACGGGAAGGCGGCGCATGCCGGCGATCCTCCCATGTTCGGCCCGCCCGCGTACCCTTGAGGCGATGGCCCTCGATCCCACGCACACCGCCCTCGGCACCTGGTCGGGTGGCCGCTTCATGCACTTCGGCGCCCCGCTCGACGACGAGCGCCTGCTCGCGCTCATGCGCCCCGACGACCGGATCCGGACGGTCCTGACCGCCGACGTCTACGGCGAGGGCGCGGCCGACACGCTGCTCGGCCAGGCGCTCACCGGCCTCGACCGCGACGCCTACTGCCTCGTCGGCGCCGTCGGCCACGACTTCTACAACGGCGAGCGCGAGGGCGCGAAGGGCTTCCCGCGCTTCACCGACCCGCGGCTGCGCGGGCCGGGCGAGTACGCGGCGTACCTCCGCGACGCCACCGAACGCAGCCTCAAGCGCATCGGCGCCGACGCCTTCGACCTCCTGCTCCTCCACAACCCCGACCGCACCGGCTACACCAGCGACGCGGTCTGGGAGGGGATGGCCGCGCTCCGCAACGCCGGCCTCACGCGCCGGATCGGCGTCGCGCCCGGGCCCGCCAACGGCTTCACGCTCGACGTCATCGACTGCTTCGAGCGCTTCGGCGAGCAGATCGACTGGGCCATGCTGATCCTCAACCCGTTCGAGCCGTGGCCCGGCGAGCTCGCGCTCCCGGCGGCGGCCGCGCACGACATCAAGGTCCTCACGCGCGTCCTCGACTACGGCGGCCTCTTTCACGACGACCTGCGCCCCGGCCTGCCGATGGCCGAGTTCGACCACCGCAAGTTTCGCCCCGCCGGCTGGATCGAGCGCGGCACCGAGCGCCTCGACGCGCTGCGGCCGATCGCCGAGCGCCACGGCCTCACGCTGCTCCAGCTCGCCGCGCAGTGGAACCTCGCGCATCCCGCCGTCGCCTCTGTCCTGCCGACGCTGATCCAGGAGTCGTGGGAGGGCGCCAAGGGCGTCGAGGCCCAGCGCGAGGAGCTCGCCGCCGTGCCCACCGAGAGCCTGCTGAGCGACGACGAGGTCGCCGAGATCCGCGCGCTCGGCGACAACACGCGCTCGATGGCGCTCAAGGGCGGCGTGCCCGACCACGAGGGCGAGGCGCGCCCGGACCGCTGGGCGCTGGACGGCGAGCTCGAGCAGATCGCGGCGCGCTGGGAGATCGTCCCCGACGACCTCCAGCGCGCGCCGCAGCCCGCCGCGAGCTGAGCCTCAGCCGAAGAACACCTCGGCGTCCGCGAAGAACTTGTCGTCCAAGGTCTTCGGGTCGCCGAGCGCCTCGGCGATCGGGACGCGCACGATGTCGGTCCCGCGCAAGGCCACCATCCTGCCCGACTCGCCCGCGCTCACCGCCTCCGCCGCCGCCACGCCGAAGCGCGTCGCCAGGATGCGGTCGAACGCCGTCGGCGTCCCGCCGCGCTGGACGTGGCCGAGGATCGTCATCCGCGTCTCGTAGCCGGTCCGCTCCTCGATCTCCCGTTCGAGCACGACCGCGATCCCGCCGAGGCGCTCGTGGCCGAACGCGTCGAGCTGGCCGGTGCCGGTCGTCGAGAGCGTGCCCTCGCGCGGCGTCGCGCCCTCGCTCACCACCACGATCGAGAACGTCCGCCCGTTGGCGTGCCGGCGGCGGATGTGGCCGCAGACCTCCTCGATGTCGAACGGCCGCTCGGGGACCAGGATCACGTCGCCGCCGCCGGCCATCCCGGAGTGCGCGGCGATGAAGCCCGCGTGGCGGCCCATGACCTCGAGCACCATCACGCGGTTGTGCGACTCCGCCGTGGTGTGCAGCCGGTCGACCGCGTCGGTGGCGATCTGCACCGCGGTCTGGAAGCCGAAGGTGTAGTCGGTGCCCTTGAGGTCGTTGTCGATGGTCTTGGGCACGCCCACGACCGGGACGCCCTCGGCGGCCAGTCGCGCCGCGACGCCGAGCGTGTCCTCGCCGCCGATCGGCACGAGCACGTCGACGCCGTGCTCCGCCATCCCCGCGCGCACGCCGTCCACGCCCGGGCCGCCCTCCTTGAAGGGGTTGGTCCGCGAGGAGCCGAGGATCGTCCCGCCGCGCGGCAGGATCCCCTTGGTCCGCTCGGCGGTCAGCTCCTCGCCCTCGGCCTTCAGGACGCCCGCCCAGCCGTAGGTGTAGCCGAACAGCGTGTGACCGTCGGCGAGGCCCTTGCGGACCACCGCCCTGATCACCGCGTTCAACCCGGGGCAGTCTCCGCCGCCCGTCAGCACTCCGATCCTGGCCATGGGCCAGAACACTACGTGCGCTGTCCAGCCCCCGATCGGGCGTGTCCGAGCGCCTCGTCGATCGGCAGCGGCCGGCCGAGGTGGAAGCCCTGCGCGTAGTCGACGCCGAGCGCGCGCACGGCGTCGAGCGTCGCGGAGTCCGCGACGAACTCCGCCAGCGACGGCGTCCCGAGCCCGCGGGCGATCGCCACGACCGCCTCGACCACGAGCCGGTCGGTCTGGCTCTCGCGCAGGCCGCGCACGAACTCGCCGTCGATCTTCAACACGTCGAACTGCAAGTGCTTCAAGTAGGAGAACGACGCGAAGCCCGCGCCGAAGTCGTCGAGCGCGAGCAGGCAGCCGAGCCGGCGCAGCGTCGCGGCGAGCGTCCGGGCGCGCTCGAGGTTGACGATCGCGGAGGTCTCCGTGATCTCGATGATCAGCCGGCGCGGCGGGATCGGCGTGGCGGTCAGGAGCCGCTCGAGCCAGCCGGCGAAGTCGGCGTCGCCCATCGTCCGGCCGGAGATGTTCACCGACAACGTGACGGGCCGCCCGGCCTCGTGCTCGCGCAGGACGAGCGCGACCGCGCGGCCGACGACCCAGCGGTCGATCGCCTGGATCAGGTCGAAGCGCTCGGCGATCGGCAGGAAGGTGGCCGGCGGGATCAGCTCGCCGCCGTCGGAGAGCATCCGGATCAGGAGCTCGAACGCGGGCGGCTCGTCGGCGTCGCCCATCGCCACGATCGGCTGGGCGTGGAGCGCGAAGCGATCCTCGGCGAGCGCCGTGCGGATCCGCTCCAGCCAGGAGAGGCGCGAGACGTGGCGGCCCGGGCCCGCGTGCTCGCGCTCGGCGTGCGCGGCCTGGTTGCGGCCGGCCTCCTTGGCGTCGTACATCGCGATGTCGGCCTCGACGAGCAGCTCCTCGGCGCTGAGGCCGTCGGCGCCGTCGAAGGCGGCGAGGCCGACCGAGGCGGTGACGCGCGCGTGGCGCGTGCTGTCGGCGACGATCCCGTCGCGCTCGACCGCGCGCAGCAGCTTGCCGGCGACCGCGGCCGCCTCGGAGGCCGAGGCCTCGGGCAGGATCACGCCGAACTCGTCGCCGCCCAGGCGGGCGATGACGTCGCTCTCGCGCAGCTCGGCGCGCAGCGTCCCGGCCAGGCGCGCGATCAGCTCGTCGCCGACGGGGTGGCCGAGCGTGTCGTTGACGAACTTGAAGCCGTCGAGGTCGAGGACGAGGACCGCGCCGCGGTGGTGGTAGCGCTCGGCGGACGCGAGCGCGCGGTTGAGCTCCTCCTCGAAGCGGCGGCGGTTGAAGAGCCCGGTGAGCGCGTCGTGGTCGGCGAGGTGCTGGAGCTGGCCCTCGAAGCGCTTGCGCTCGGTGATGTCGACGATCTGCCCGATCCCGTAGGCGGGGCGGCCGGCCTCGTCGGGGACCGCGGCGACGGTGACCAGCGTCCACACGAGGTGGCCGTCGGCGTGGACCATCCGGCACTCGGCGGTGATCCGCTCGGCCTTGCCGCTGACGAGCGCGGCGAGGCGGTCGCGGGTGACCTCCATCTCGTCGGGATGGAGGATCGCGCTGATGCGGTGCTCGAGCAGCGTCTCGCGCTCGTAGCCGAGGAGGTTGGCGAGCGCGGGGTTGACGGTCAGCCACTGGCCGGGGTCGGCGCCGTGGAAGTCCAGGACGCAGACGCCGATCGGCGCGTGCTCGAAGGCGGCGCGGAAGCGGCGCTCGGCCTCGCGGCGGCCGGCCTCGAGCTGGTCGCGCTCGGTGACGTCCTGGGTCGTGCCCCAGACGCGGCGGATGCGGCCGTCGACCGGCGCCGCCGGCGTCCCGCGGCCGTGCATCGTGCGCTCGGCGCCGTCGGGCCGGACGATCCGGTAGGTGACGTCGAACGGTGAGCCATCCTGGGTCGAGCCGGCGATGGCCTCGCGGACCGCGGCGCGGTCCTCGGGGTGGATCAGCGCGTCGTGGGTCGCCTCGCCGCCGCCGGTGATCGCGTCGACGCCGAAGATCCGGAAGAGGCCGGTCGACCACCACTCGACGCCGGTCTCGAGGTCGATCGACCAGCTCCCGAGGCCGGCCATCGACTGGGCGTCCTCGAGCAGGACGCGCTGGCGGCGCGCCTCCTCGGCGGCGCCGCGGGCGCGCTCCTCGGCGTCGAGCAAGCGCAGCTCGTTGGCCTTGCGGGCGGTGATGTCGCGCGTCGTGGTGACGGCCTCGACGAAGGCGCCGTCGCCGTCCAGGACGGGGGAGACCGTCGACTCCAGCCACATCTCGCGGCCGTCGCGGACGTTGGTGATCCGGTAGCAGACGACCCCGCGGCGGCCGCCGCGCGCCTGCTCGTGCGCGTCGCGGACGGCCGCGGCGTCGTCGGGATGGCAGACGTCGGCGGCCCAGAAGCCGATCAGGTGCTTGGCGTCGAAGCCGAGCAGCGCCTCCGCGCCGCCGGCGGCGTAGACGATCTTGCCGTCGGCGCTGTGGCGGGCGATCAGGTCGCCGGCGTGCGTGGCGAGCAGGGCGAGCTCGCGCTCGCGCGCCTCGAGCGTGGCCTGGGCCTCGAGGATCGCGGTGATGTCGGCGAAGGAGACGACGGCGCCGTAGGGCCGCTCGTCGCCGCCGGCGAAGAGCGGGACGGCGTCGACGCGCAGCCATTGGTCGCTGCCGTCGCGCAGGCGGAAGCGCACGCGCTGGTCGTGGACGGCCTCGCCGGTGGCGATCGCGCGCGGGCCCGGCTGGTCCTGCAGGGGCAGCGGGCTGCCGTCGGGGCGCAGCGGGAGGAAGGTCGGGTCCTGCGGGCCGCGGCCGGCGAGGCGGTCGTCCTGCGGCGTGTGGACGCCCGCGATCGTCCGGGCCGCGAGGTTCGAGGCCCGGATCGTGCCGGAGGCGTCGATGACGAGCAGCCCTTCGGTCGTCGCCTCGGCCGCGGGGCCGAGCAGGCGCGACCAGGCAGCGTCGGTCGTGGGGGCGTGCTGGAGCGACATCGGGAGGGTCTGCCCGATGGGTCGGCGGACGCGGGCTCTGACTTGAGGTCCGACGGCCGCGTAACTTTCCTGTGCGCCTCTCGTTCGAGCCGCACATGGACACCGAACGAGGAGCGCTCATCCCATGAGAAGGCTGCGATGGGGCGGCACGGCCGTCCTGGCCGCGTGCGCACTGGCCGCACTGCCGGCCGCGGCGCAGGCGAACGTGCAGGTCGGCTCGTCCGGCTGGCTGTGGGGCAACCCGCTGCCGCAGGGCAACACGCTGCGCGCGATGGCGTTCGCGGACGCGGGCACCGGCTACGCGGTCGGGGACTTCGGCACGCTGCTGAAGACGACCGACGCGGGCGACACCTGGACCGGCCTCCCGGCCGGCACGTTCTCCAACCTGACCGAGGTCGAGGCGATCGACGCCAACACGGTCGTCGCGGGCGGCGGCTGCGTCGCGCGCCTCTCCACGGACGGCGGCCAGAGCTTCTCGCGGATCGCCTTCACGCCCGTGGAGTCGAGCTGCCCGGACGGGTCGCACCTCGCGGCCATCTGGTACGTCAGCGCCCAGCACGGCTACCTCGTGCTCGCCGACGGCTCGGTCTTCGAGACGACCAACGGGACGGACTTCGCGACCAAGACCGCGATCCCCGGCAGCAAGCAGGCCGGCGGCGGCGTCGTGCCGACCGACGCGGTCTTCCTCACCGACACGAGCGGCTACGTCACGACCTCGGACGGCAACATCTACATCACGACGGACTCCGGGGTCACCTGGAAGTCGGTCAGCGCGACCAACCGGCCGGTCAAGGCCATCACCTTCGCCTCGGCCAAGGTCGGCTACGCGGTCGGCGACGGCTCGCTCTTCCTGAAGACGACCGACGGCGGCGCGACGTGGCTGCCGAGGGACATCGGCACCGGGGAGAACCTGACCGCGATCCGCTGCTCGGGTGAGAAGTCCTGCGTGGCGACCACCGCCACCGGCACCCACCTGGTCATCACGACCGACGGCGGCGACACGTTCTCCAACCCGTCGCTCTCGACCGACCCGCTGCTCGCCGCCGCGTTCTCCACGCCGCTGCGCCTCGCGGCCGCGGGCCAGCAGGGCTCGACGGTCGTCTCCGACGACGCGGGCGCGAACTCGCGGCCGATCGGCGGCCGGCTGACCGGCTCGTTCTCGCGGATCGTCGCCGGCAAGGTGCCGGGCACGGCGTTCGCGCCGGGGCCGGGCGCGACGCTCGGCAAGACGGTCGACGGCGGCAAGACGTGGACGCGCGGCAACGTCACGACGACGGCCGACGTCCTCGACGTCTCGTTCCCGACGGCGACCGACGGCTACGCGCTCGACGTCGAGGGCGGGCTCTTCAGCACCGCGACCGGCGGCGGCTTCTGGAAGCCGCTGAACACCGGCAGCACGGCGCGGCCGGGCGCGGTCTACGCGCCGACGCCGACGACGGTCATGGTCATCGGGCCGACCGGCGTGCGGCGCTCGGTCGACGGCGGCGGCTCGTTCGACGCGGTCAAGGGCGACGTGGCCCACACCGCGCTGCAGCGGGTCGACCGCGCGGGCGACGCGATCGTCGCCTACGGCGCCCAGGACGTCGTCCGCTCGACGGACGCCGGCAAGACCTGGAAGGCCATCAAGAAGCCAGGCAAGTACATCAAGAAGGGCAAGAAGAAGGTCAACCGCCTCGGGATCCGGCGCGTGGACTTCGTCGATCCCTCGCACGGGTTCCTGCTCGACACGAGCGGGCGGTTGTGGCGGACGGCGAACGCCGGCGCCGCGTGGACCGAGCTGCCCGGGGTCGGGACCAACGCCGCGCGCGGGATGTCGTTCTCGAGCGCGCGGAAGGGCTACCTCGTCATCAGCAGCTTCGGCGACGTCCGCCAGGCGACGGGCTTCCTGCTGCGCACCGACGACGGCGGCGCGACGTGGCACCCGCAGTTCGTGGTCTCCAGCCCGATCGCGGACGACGGCGTGGTCGCCGGCGGCGCGACGGACTACCTGCTCGGCGGGCAGCAGTCGCTGCTCTACAGCACGACGGGCGGCGACACGGGCGCGACCAGCGACCTGACGATCGCCGCGCCGAAGACCAAGTACCCCAAGCCGGTGCACATCACGGTCAACGGCCAGCTCAAGCCCGCCTCGGGCAACGAGCGGGTGACGGTCGCCTACCGGCGCCCGGGCTCGACGCGGTGGACGACGCAGACGGCGTCGGCCAGCGCGAACGGGAAGTTCACGACGAGCTGGGAGCTGGCGAAGGGCGCGAACCAGTTCGTCGCGCAGTGGCAGGGCAACTTCCGGGCGCACGGCGACGGCTCGGCGGTCCTCACCGTGACGGTGGGGAAGGCGAAGAAGAAGAGGTAGCGCGGTGCCGGCGGCCGTCCCTTGTGGGGCGGCCGCCGGCGGGTTGTCCTCTTAGGCGGCGAGCGGCTCGCGCGACGTTCCGTCGCCGAGGCCCGTTGCGGGCTTCTGCGCTCTGCGCACCGTCATCGGCATGCCGTCGCGGGGGCCGATCGTCGGCGTCTGGCGGACGCGCAGCGTGTAGCCCGGCTCGAGCTCGAGCCGGAAGCGCGAGAGGATCTTCGCGGCGATGACGTTGATCTCGGCCTGGCCGAAGCGCATCCCGATGCACGTGCGCGAGCCGCCGCCGAAGGGGACGTAGGCGCCCTTGGGGATCTGCTCGCGCGCGCCGGGGGCGAAGCGCTCGGGCTTGAAGGCGAACGGGTCCTCCCAGACGTCCGGGAGGTGGTGGCTGACCCACGACGTGTACTGGACCGGGACGCCGCCGGGGACGGTGACGCCCGCGATCTCGGTGGTCTCGATCGAGCGCCGCGGGCCGATCCACGCGGGCGGGTAGAGGCGCAGCGTCTCGTCGAGGGCCAGCTCGAGGCTGAAGTCGTCGCGCTCGACGAGGTCGGGGTGGCGGGCGAGCTCGTAGAAGAGGAACGCGACGGTCGACGTCGTCGTGTCGTGGCCCGCGAAGAGCAGGGTCATGACCTCGTCGCGGATGTTGCGGTCGGTGAGCAGGAGGCCGTCGCCGTCCTGGGTCTCGAGCAGGAGGCCGAGGAGGTCGTCGCCGTAGTCCTGCGAGGCGCGGC
>JAOPZG010000501.1 GCA_025964215.1 Conexibacter sp. | reverse complement strand
CGCCGACCACGGCGACGCCTTCCCGGACGGCCTGCCGCCGTTCGCCGGCACGCCGTGCGAGCTGGTCCTCGCCGGCGACGCGCCGGTCCGGATCGCCGACGCGGTGGCCGACGGCCGCTACGTCGAGCTCTCCGAGCGGTGCGGCCTCAGCGCCTACGCCGGCGTGCCGATCCTCGCCGGCGAGGAGCTGATCGGCGTCGTCTGCACCGCATGGGCAGAACCGCTGAGCGATGGGCGCGAGGACGTGATCGCGGCCCTCGGCCGGATCGCCCGCCTCGCCCCGCGCCAGCTCGAGTCCCACCGCCGCCTGCTCGCGCTCGAGGACGCCGCGGCGCGCGCGGCGGATGCCTCGGCGTCCCTGCGCACGATCGTCTCCTCGCTGCCCGACGGCCTGCTCCTGCAGGACGAGACGGGCAGGACGCTCGTCACCAACCCGGCGTTCTGCCGGATGCTCGAGCTGCCGGCGCCCGAGGCGCTCGCGGGCACGACGCGCGAGGAGCTGCGCGCGGCGCTGGCCGCCTCGCCGGCCGGGCAGGGCGACATCCTGGAGACGAGCCTGGGCGCCGTCGAGGAGGGCCACGCGGTGCTCGGCCGCCGCGTCGCGCTGCCGACCGGCCGGACCTTGGAGTGGGACTACCTGCCCGTGCGCCTGGGCGAGGGCGGCGCCGAGCGGCGCCTCTGGCACCTGCGCGACGTGACCGCGCGCCTGGTCGCCGAGCGGCGGCTGGTCACCAGCGAGCGGCGCTTCCAGGCGCTGACCTCCGCCGCGCCGCCGGCGACCGGCGTCTTCCAGCTCGGCGCCGACGGCCGCGCGCTCTTCCTCGACGAGCTCTGCCGCGAGCTCTTCGGCGTCACCGACGAGAACCTCGCGCACGTCGACTGGAGCGCGGCGATCCACCCCGAGGACCGCCCGCGCGTCCTGGAGGCGTGGACCGACGCGACCGAGCGCCAGGCGCACTACTCGATCTCCTACCGCGTCCTCGCGCGCGGCGGCGAGCGCCGGCTCGACGTCGAGGCGGGGCCGATGCACGACGGCGAGGGCGCGTTCGCCGGCTTCGTCGGGACGATGAGCGACGTGACCGCGCAGGTCGAGGCGACCCGCGCGCGCGAGCGCTCCGAGCAGCTCGCCCGCCACGAGCACCAGCGGCTCTCCGACCTCGTGGCGGGCTCGCCGGAGCCGATCCTCTCGATCGGGCTCGACGGCCGGATCGTCGGGATGAACCCGGCGGCGCTCAGCACCTTCGGGATGACGCGCCCGGAGGCGATGGGCCGCGCGCTGACCGAGCTCGTCTCCGGCGCCGACCGCGCCTACCTGCGCGACGCGATGGAGGACGTCGTCCACGGCAGCGGGCGGCCGGCGCCGCTGGAGGTGCTCGCGGTCGGCCCGCGCCCGCGCATGTTCCTCGCCGAGCTGGTGCTCATCCCGATGCGCCGGCTGGCGTCCGACCCGGCCGACGGCGTCGTGCTGACCGCGATCTTCCGCGACATGTCCGACCACCACCGCGCGCAGCTCGAGCACCTCAAGCGGCTGGAGACCGAGCGCACCGCGCGCCAGGAGGCCGAGGCCGCGCAGGCCGAGCTGGAAGCGCGGCTGCACGAGCTGCACGCGGTGACGCGCGCGAAGGACACGTTCGTCTCGATGATCTCGCACGAGCTGCGCACGCCGCTGACGTCGATCCGGACGTTCTCGGAGCTGCTGCGCGAGGACGCGGGGGCGGAGGCCGAGGACGACGACGGGCCCGCGGCCGTGATCGTGCGCAACGTCGAGCGGCTGGAGCGGATCGTCGGCGACCTGCTCGAGGTCAAGGGCGGGATCGACCCGGCCGTGCTGCACCTGGAGCGCATCGACCTGCGGCGGCTCGTGCGCCACGAGATCGCGGCGCTGCGGCCGGCCGCGCGGGCCGCGGGCGTCGAGCTCGTCGCGTCCGGCGGGTCGCCGGTCATGGTCTGCGCCGACCCGGGGCGGATCGGGCAGGTCATCGGCAACCTGGTGGACAACGCGCTGAAGTTCACGCCGGCCGGCGAGCGCGTCGTGGTCGACACCGCGCGGCGCGAGGGCGGGGTGGTGCTGGAGGTCAGCGACGGCGGCGTCGGCATCGCCGCCGAGGAGCTGCCGCGGGTCTTCGAGCGCTTCTACCAGGGCAGCGCGGGGCGCGCCCTGGCGCGCGGCAGCGGGCTCGGCCTGAGCATCGCGGCGCTGGTCGCCGACGCGCACGGCGGGCAGCTGGACGTCTCCAGCCGGCCGGGGCAGGGGACGACGTTCACGATGACGCTGCCCCCGGCGTTCGAGGGCTGAGGCGATGTCGCGGATCCTGGTCATCGACGACGAGCCGGACGTGGCGCTCGGCCTGCGGCTGCTGCTGGAGCGCGCCGGCCACGAGGTGCGCGTCGCGCGCGACGGGCGCGCGGGGCTGCGCGCGTTCTTCTCCGACCCCGCCGAGCTCGTCCTGCTCGACGTCTCGATGCCGGTGATGGACGGCTGGGAGACGCTCGGGCGCCTGCGCGACCTGACCGACACGCCGATCCTGATGCTCACCGCGCGCGGGCTCGAGCTCGAGAAGGTCCGCGGCCTGCGCGGCGGCGCCGACGACTACCAGACCAAGCCCTACGGCAACCAGGAGCTGCTGGCCCGCGTCGAGGCGCTGCTGCGCCGCGGCACCGCCGAGCCGGCCGCCGACGTCTACGTCGACGGCCGCATCTCCATCGACTTCTCGCGCTACGTG
>JAOPZG010000462.1 GCA_025964215.1 Conexibacter sp. | reverse complement strand
GCCGCGCGAGCGCGAGGGCCAGGAGCAACCCGATGATCATGAACGGCGCGAGCTGCCAGACGGTGTCCGCGTCGTGCCCGCCGAGCGCGCCGACGAGCCAGAAGCGGTAGCGCTCCAACACGGTGGTGTCGACCACGGCGATGCCGTTGACGATCGCGGTCAGCGCCGCGGTCACGGCGGTCCCGGCGAGCGCGAGCCGGACCGGCGTCGCGCCGCTGCGGCCCTGCGCGCCGATCCCGTAGACGAGCACTGCCGCCGCGGCCGCGCCGAGGAAGCCGAACCAGACGTAGCTCGTCGCGCTCGTGACGCCGAGCACCGCGACGGCCAGGACGATCGCCGTCGCCGCGCCCGCGTTGATCCCGAGCAGCCCGGGATCGGCGAGCGGGTTGCGCGTGAGCGCCTGCATCAGCGCGCCGGCGACGCCGAGCGCGCTGCCCACCAGCAGCCCGAGGGCGGTGCGCGGGACCCGCAGGTCGTGGACGACGATCGCGTCCTCCGAGCCGTCCGGCGCCACGAGCAGCGACCAGACGCGGTGCAGCGCGATCGGCTTGGCGCCGACGCTGATGCTCAGCAGGACCGCGAGCGCGAGCGCGGCCAGGGCGAGCACCAGGCCCGCGGCCCGGAGCGCCGCCGGCGAGCGCGTCGCGGCGTCGGGGGTGGGGGCGGCGACGGACATCTCGTAAGGGAACCCTAACGACTGTTGGCAGGGCGATGCGTCGCGCACGCCGCCGCCGCGCCCGGGAGAATCGACGGCCCGTGCCGACCCACCTGCCCCTGGACTACGACAAGCGCCTGATGCTCTTCGCGGGGCGCGCCTCCAACGAGCTCGCCGACGCGATCGCCGTCCGGCTCGGCGTCGAGGCCGGTCCGGTCGACCTCCAGACCTACGCCAGCGGCGAGATGTACTGCCGCTACGAGGAGTCGGTGCGCGGCGCGGACGTCTTCGTCGTCCAGTCGCTGGCCGGGACGCGCGACGGGCGGCTGAGCCTCAACGACGCGCTGATGGAGCTGACGCTCATGATCGACGCCGCGGTCGGCGCGTCCGCGCATCGCGTCATCGCCGTGATCCCGTGGTTCGGCTACAGCCGCCAGGACATGAAGTCGCGCCTGCGCGAGCCGATCAGCGCCCGCGTCGTCGCGCGGATGCTCGAGTCCGTCGGCGTCAGCCGCGTGCTCACCGTCGACCTCCACACCGGGCAGGCGCAGGGCTTCTTCCGCGTGCCGGTGGACCACATGACCTCGCTGCACACGCTGACCGACGACCTCCGCGAGCGGCTGCCCGCCGACGCCGTCGTGGTCGCCCCGGACGCCGGGCGCGTGAAGCTCGCCAAGAAGTTCGCGACCCACCTCGGCGCCGAGCTGGCGATCCTCGACCCCGAGGCCGCGCACGACAGCCACCGCGTGATCGGCGAGGTCGCGGGCCGCGAGGTCGTCGTCGTCGACGACATCATCGACACGGGGCGGACGCTCGCCGCCGCGGTCGAGGCGCTGCGCGACGAGGGCGTCACGTCGATCCGCGCGGTCGCCATGCACCCGGTGCTGAGCGCGGGCACGCCGGAGCGCATCGCCGCCCTCGGCCTCGAGGAGCTGCTGGTGACCGACACCGTGGGGATCCCGGCCGGCGTCCCGCAAGAGCTCCGCGTCGTGAGCTGCGCGGACCTGCTCGCCGACACGATCCACCGCATCTTCGTCGACGACTCGGTGGCCGAGGCGTTCGGCGGCGACAACATCTGAGCTAGACGACCTGTCCACCCGCGGCGCGGATCTTCCGACGTCTCGCGGGTTGCGCGCGCGGGCGAACGCGTCACGATGGGCCGATGACGCACGACGAGCTCCAGCAGGCCGCCAGCGACCATCTGCTGCTGCACTTCTCCAAGCAGTCCCTCGACGACCTGCTCGTGCTCGAGCGCGGCGAGGGGCCGTACGTCTTCGACACCAAGGGCAAGCGCTACGTCGACGCCCTGTCGAGCCTCTTCTGCGCGCAGCTCGGCTACTCCTACGGCGAGGAGATGGCCGCCGCCGCGGCGGCGCAGCTCACGACGCTGGCGTTCAACACCAACTGGGGGACGGCGCACCCGGCGTCGATCGAGCTGGCGGCGAAGCTCGCCTCGGTCGCGCCGCCCGGCCTCGATCGCGTCTTCTTCACCAGCGGCGGCTCGGAGTCCGTCGAGGCGGCGTGGAAGCTCGCGCGCGAGCACTTCCTGGCGATCGGCCAGCCGCAGCGCACGAAGGCGATCGCCCGCGACATCGCCTACCACGGCGTCACGCTCGGCGCCCTGTCGTTCACCGGCGTGCAGCGCTTCAAGGAGCCGTTCGGCCGCCCGGCGATCGACGTCACGCACGTGAGCAACACCAACATGTTCCGCGGCCCCGGCGGCGGCCCGGTCACCGACCCCGCCGCGTTCTGCACCATGTTGCTCGCGGAGGTCGAGGACGCGATCGTCGCGGCCGGCCCCGACGAGGTCGCGCTGATCATCGCCGAGCCGGTCCAGAACGCCGGCGGCTGCCTCGTCGCGCCGCCCGGCTACTGGCAGGGGCTGCGCACGTTGGCGGACAAGCACGGCGCGCTGCTGATGGCCGACGAGGTCATCTGCGGCTGCGGGCGCCTGGGCGAGTGGGTCGCGACCGGCCGCGAGGGGATCACGCCCGACCTGGTGTCCCTCGCCAAGGGCCTGACGTCGGCCTACGCGGCGATGGGCGCCGTGCTCGCGGCGGAGCGCGTGGTCGCGCCGATCGTCGAGAGCGGCGCGGTCTTCCGCCACGGCATCACGTTCGGCGGTCACCCGGTGAGCTCGGCGATCGCGCTCAAGAACATGGAGATCTTCGAGCGCGACGGCGTCCTGGAGAACGTGCGCGAGCTGACCCCGTACCTGGCCGAGACGCTCGGCACGCTGACCGACCTGCCGATCGTCGGCGACGTCCGCGGCGACGGCTTCTTCTGGGCGATGGAGCTGGTCAAGGACGATGAGAACTCCACGTTCGACCAGGCCGAGCGCGACAAGCTGCTGCGCGGCTACCTGCCGGGCCGGCTGCGCGAGGCGGGGATCATCGCCCGCGCGGACGACCGCGGCGACGCGGTCCTCCAGATCGCCCCGCCGCTGGTCGCCGACAAGGCGCTGCTCGACGAGATCGTCGGGCTGCTCGGCGAGGTGCTCGCGGACGCGGGGACGCACATGGGGCTCGCCGGCTCCCGGGCGGGCGCGACCGCGTGAGCGCGACCGCCGTCCTGGAGCTCCGCAACCTCGTCGGCGGCGAGCTGCGCGACGCCGTCGAGGGCGCGACGCGCGAGATCCTGAACCCCGCCACCGGCGAGGTCGTCGCGCGCGTGCCGGAGGGCACGAGCGCCGACGTCGAGCGCGCCGTCGCCGCCGCCC
>JAOPZG010000450.1 GCA_025964215.1 Conexibacter sp. | reverse complement strand
GGCCTGTCCGCCAACCCGACCCAACCCGGATCGTTGATGGACATGTCGCGTCAGGGCTTTGGCGATTATCGCCATCTGCAACTGATCAAGGTGGCCGACCTGTCCCGCGCCCTTTTGGCAGGCGGGGTCGAGCATATCCATGACTATTAGCCGCCGCGTCCTGATCGCACTGCCGATCCTGTTCGTGGCGTGGATCGCCCTGCTCGCGCTGGTGATGCGGCTTGGCGGTGACGCGCCCGCAGCGCTGGTGCTGTTTCCGCCTGCCAGCCTGTTCGCCAGCCTGCCGCCCGGCACGGCCATCACCTCACGTGGGCCGGTTTCCGTCACGGTCAAGGGCGGCGCGGGGCTGGTCGCGGCGCTGGACGGGAGCACGACGTCCTCGAGCTCCGGTCCGGCCGCGCCGAGCACCGCGCCCGCCGCCGTCCCCACCGGCGTCGCGCGCCCGCTCGGCTCCTTCACCACCGCCGTCCTCAACGGCACCCCCACGCCCGGCCTGGGCCGCGCCGTCGCCAACGCGCTCCAAGAGCGCGGCGCCAAGATCGGCGACGTGACCAACGCCGCAACGCACGACGCGACGCGGACGCAGGTCTTCTACGCGCCCGGCCGCCGGGTCGACGCCGGGACCGTGGCGCAAGCGATCGGCATCCGCGGCACGTCCGCCCTCATGCCGATCACGCGGGCGCAGCGCGTCCTCGCCGGCGACCAGGCCAAGGTCGTCGTGCTCGTCGGCTCCGACCAGAACACGGCGCCCCACGGCTGACCCGTACCGTGCGTCGCCGTGGCCGAGACCTCCACGGCGGCCCCCGCCCCCACGCCCCTCGAGCAGCTCGTCGCGCGCCCGCGCGCGATGGCCGTCCTCGGCGCGCTGGCGATCGCGTTCTCGGCCATCCTGGTCCGCCTCGCCGACGTCTCGCCGTCGACCGCCGCGGTCTTCCGCTGCGCCTACGCGGTCCCGATCCTCTTCTTCCTCGCGCGCGCGGAGGACCGTCGCTACGGGCCACGTCCGCTGCGCGATCGCAAGCTCGCGGCGATCGCCGGCGTCTTCTTCGCCATCGGTCGTCTGCTGGCACCACGCGATCGAGGACGTCGGCGCGGGCCTCGCGACCGTGCTCGGGAACCTCCAGGTCGCGTTCGTCCCGATCATCGCCTGGATGGCGCTCGGCGAGCGGCCGGGCGCCCGCGTCCTGGCGACGCTGCCGCTGATGCTCTCCGGGATCGTCCTGATCTCGGGCGCGCTCGAGTCCGGCGCCTACGGCGACCGGCCCACGCAGGGCGTCGTCTTCGGGATCGCGACCGGCCTCAGCTACGCGGGCTTCATCCTCGTCCTGCGCGCCGGCGGGTCGGACCTGCGCCGGCCGGCGGGCCCGCTCTTCGACGCGACCTGGGTCGCCGCGCTCGGCGCGCTGGCGATCGGCGCGGTCGTCGGCGACCTCGACCTCGTGCCCTCCTGGCCCGCGCACGGCTGGCTCGTCACGCTCGCGCTGACCTCGCAGGTGCTCGGCTGGCTGCTGATCTCCGCCACGCTGCCGCGCCTGCCGGCGGCGCTGACGTCGATCCTGCTGACGATCCAGCCCGTCGGCTCCGTGATCCTCGGCGTGATCATCTTCGGCGAGAGCCCGAGCTGGCTGCAGCTCGTCGGCGTCGCGGCGATCCTGACCGGACTGGTGCTCACCACCCGGCGCAGGGCTACCGTGAAGGCCTGATGCGGTTCCTCCGGATCTACCTGCCGGTGGCGATCCTCGTCGCCGGGCTCGTCCTGATCGCCGCGCGCGGCGGCGACGAGACGTCGATCGACGGCGCCGCCGCCCTCTGGGGCGCCGGGCTCAGCGTGATGCTGCTCAACTGGCTCTTCCGGATCGGCGTGAGCGGCGAGCACGCCCGCAACGAGGAGGACGCGGCGCGCGCGTACTTCGACCGCCACGGCCACTGGCCCGACGAGTTGCCGCCGAGGCAGGGACGCTGACGCCCACGCGCTCCGCTCCCCTCGCGCCGATGGTGTGTCCTTAAGGACGAGTGTCGATGCTGAGCGACGTCATCCGCACCGCAGACCACGCGCTGGAGCTCCTGCTCCACCGTGCCGCGAGCGTGAACCCGTGGCTGTGCGCCTTGGGGATCATCACCTACATCCTGGCCCAGGCCGTGCGGCCGCGCGGCTGGCACACGATCATCCGCGCGTCCTACCCGGACGCCCACGAGCTGCGCGCGCGCGACACGATGGCCGCGTACCTCGCGGGCGCGGGGCTCAACGGCGTGATCCCGGCGCGCGGCGGGGACATCGTGAAGCTGTGGCTCGTCCACCGGCGGATCCCGGGCGCGCGCTACCCCACGCTCGCAGCGACGTTCCTCCCGGAGACGCTCTTCGAGACCGCCTTCGGCTTCGGCCTCGTGATCTGGGCGCTGAGCCAGGGCTTCCTCCCGGTCCCGACGAGCTCCGGCGAGCTGCCGCACATCGACGTCTCGCTGATCATCGAGCACCCGTTCCTGGCGCTGGGGATCCTGGGCGGGATCGCGCTCGGCTCGTTCGTGCTCTACCGCCTGCTGCGGCGCCGCGTCTCCGACCTCGCCTCGCGGCTGCGCCAGGGCGTCGTGATCCTGCGGACCCCGCGCCGCTTCATCACCGGCGTCGCGAGCTGGCAGGCGCTCGGCCGGCTGATCCGCCTCGGCTCGCTCGCGCTGTTCATGGAGGCATTCCACCTGCCGGTGACGCC
This sequence comes from Conexibacter sp., assembly GCA_025964215.1. Taxonomy (GTDB): domain Bacteria; phylum Actinomycetota; class Thermoleophilia; order Solirubrobacterales; family Solirubrobacteraceae; genus Baekduia. The sequence goes on along the minus strand of JAOPZG010000450.1, from coordinate 480 downwards.
CGCCACGGTCGTGCTCGTGATGGCCGCGCAGGGCGGCGGGCGCATCATCCCGCTGGCGCCCGCGAGCGCCGGCCTGCGCCTGGCGATGCTGAGCTACGGCTTCGTCGAGACGACCGGCCACGCCGTCGACATCGCCGCGATCACGACCTTCACCTTCGGCGTCGGCGCGCTGCTGATGCTGGCGGGGCTGATCGTCGGCGTCGTCGCGCTGGGCGCGGAGCTCGGCACCTGGTCGCCGCTGGCGGCGATCCGCGCGGCGCGCGAGGCCGCCGCCGCCGGCCTGGTCCGGGTCCGGGTCCATGCGCTGCTCGCCTTGTGCGCGCTCGCCCGCGACGACGACGACGCGTCCTCGGCGGTGTCCTACGCGCGCGACGCCTCGGATCTCGCGATGGCCGCGGGCCTGCGGCTGGCGATGCTGAGCTACGGCTTCGTCGAGACGACCGGCCACGCCGTCGACATCGCCGCGATCACGACGTTCAC
>JAOPZG010000407.1 GCA_025964215.1 Conexibacter sp. | reverse complement strand
GCAGCCCGTAGTCGACGTGCAGCGCCCGGACCGCCGGCGCGCCCGCGAGCGCCACGGCGAGGTCGAGCAGGCAGGTCGAGTCCCGCCCGCCGGAGAGCAGGACGACGTACGGCCCGCGGCCGGCGCCGAGCAGCCCGGTGGCGCGCACGCGCTCCAGCAGGCCGTCCACGGCTCACGCCTTCCGCGCCAGGAAGAGCTCGGTCGTGTCGGCGAAGCCCTTGAGCCGGACCTCGCCGATGCGCTCGAAGGCCAGGCCGGTGTGGGCCTGGTCGACCATCGGCCGCGTGATCAGGACCTCGCCGCCGGCCGCGCGCGCCGCGACGCGCGAGGCCTGGTTGACCTCGCGCCCGTAGTAGTCGCCGTCGCGGTAGAGCGTCTCGCCGTAGTGGATGCCGATCCGCGGCAGCGGCCGCGCGGTGTGCGTCTCCTGGAAGGCAACGGCCCAGTCGAGCAGGGCGGCGGCGTCGGGGCCGACGACCATCACCTCGTCGCCGATCGTCTTGATGATCCGCGCCTCCTCGGGCAGCGAGAGCTCCACCTGCTCCACGAACCGCTCCACGGCGCTCACCGCCTCCTCGTCGCCGAGCTCCTCGGTCAGCCGCGTGTAGCCGGCGAGGTCGGCGAAGGCGATCGCCACGCGCAGGCGCCCGAGGTCGAGCGGCCCCTCGCCGAGGTCGGTCTCCATGTGGCCGACGACGTCCTGCTCGATGAAGTGCTGGAGGAACCGGTTGTGCGCGTGATCCATGATCGGCGAGGCCAGCGGCATGATCTCGCGCGCCAGCCCCTCCATCTCCTCGGCCATCTCCCAGCCCGGGACGCCGTCGCGCATCAGCGGCTCGTGGACGTAGAGGTGGAAGAGCCGGACCTCGGCGTCGGCGATCTGCGACATCGCCTGGCCGTAGACGCGGATCAGCTGGAGGAACGCGACGAGCGGCAGGCCGGCGGTGAGCACGGCGGCCGCGTAGCGCAGCAGCTGCACGTCGTCGTCGGTGAGGTGGTCGACGGCCTGGGCGCCGAAGCCCATCGACAGGAAGATGCGCTCGATCAGCGCGGGCTCGAGGCCGGTCTCGCGCGCGGCCTCCTTCAGCGTCCAGCTCCCGGGCGGGTCGGGCAGCAGCCCCTCGATGTAGCTGGAGGCGAGCTTGCCGCTCTCGGTCGCGGCGCCGATCTCGGCCAGCGAGTGGCCGCGCGCGCGCAGGCGGGCGACGACGCGAGCGTGGGCGAGCGAGGCGGCGGTCATCCCGCCGGCGCCGTCGGAGGGCACGAGCCCGTTCGCGATCCAGCGGCGCAGCGTGGACGGCGTGACGCCGACGCGGCGGGCGACCTCGGCCAGGCTGAGCTGCTCGGCGGCGCTCATCGCTCCGGAGACCTCATGAAAGCGGCGAGACCTCGGTGTGGGATCTCGCCGCCTGCGGGCACGGCCCGCCACGAGGCCGCCGGTGCTCGTCCGCACTGGGCGGCACCTTGCGGGTGAAGTCGAGCCACCCACTCTCCGGCCTTCTGTCCCTCATGGGTACTCCCATGCGAGCGCGAAGTCAATCTCATCGGAACGCGCTCTGACGCTCGATGAGGTTGTCGTACACCATGCTCTGGATCCTGGCGCGGACGTCCTCGGCCACCTCGAGCACCGTCGCGCGGTCCTCCGCGGCGGCGCTGCCCAGGCCGCCGAGCGCGATCGGCGGGCCGAACGCGATCCGCCAGCGCGAGGGCAGCGGGATCGCGCCGAACGGGCCGAGCAGCGGGAACGTCGGCGTGATCGGCATGTACGGCGCGCCGAGCAGCCGCGCCACGCCGGGCAGCTCGCCCAGCTTGGGGTAGATCTCCTCGCTGCCGACGATCGCGACCGGGATGATCGGCGCGCCGGTGCGCAGCGCGAGCTCGACGAAGCCGCCGCGCCCGAAGCGCTGCAGGCGGTAGCGCTCCGACCACGGCTTGCCGACGCCCTTGGCGCCCTCGGGGAAGACCATCACGAGGTGGTCCTGCTCGAGCAGCCGCAGCGCGTTGTAAGGCGAGGCGGGGACGCCGCCGTTGCGGCGGATCGCCACCGAGGCCCACGGCAGGCCGAAGGCCCAGTCGAGCACGAGGAAGCGCGGGTCCCGGGCGATGCCGCCGCGGCGCAGCGCGGTCGCCATCATCGCCGCGTCCCACGGCAGGACGCCCGCGTGGTTGGCGACGAGCAGGGCGCGCCCGTCGCGCGGGACGTGCTCGGTCCCGGTCGCGGTCACGCGCCACCAGCGGTCGTAGAGGAAGCTCAGCAGCGGCTCGGCCGCGGCGGCGAACGAGGGGTCGTAGCCCCACTCATCCTCCTCGTAGTCGCCGCGCAGGCGGCGGCCGGCGGCGTCGAGCGCGCGGCCGAGGTCGCGCAGCAGGCCGAGCGGGCCGATCATGCGGCGGCCTCCGAGGCGTGGGCGTGGCCGTGCTCGGCGCGCACCGCGGCCGCCACCGCGTCGATCGCCTCAGCGGTCGTGTGCGTCGGGACGAAGCGCAGGTCGCGGCGCATCCGCGTCGTGTCGACGCCCCGGCCGTGG
>JAOPZG010000372.1 GCA_025964215.1 Conexibacter sp. | reverse complement strand
CCCGCGCGCGCCCTCCCGCGGCCCGCCGTCCTCGCCGCCGCCGGCGTCCTCCTGCTCCTCTCCCTCCTGCTCGTCGCCGCCCCGTGGCAGGCCCAGCACGACATCACGCGCGCCGGCGCGGTCTTCCGGCAGCGGCCGTTCGAGGCCTACTCGCGGCTGCACCGGGCCGGGAAGCTCGATCCCGTCAGCGACCAGCCGGCGCTGATCGCGGGCTCGATCGCGCTCCGCTACGGCGACCTGCCGCGCGCCCGCACGCAGTTCGAGGACGCGCTGGACCGCAACCCGCGCGGGGAGTACGCGACGCTCGAGCTCGGGGCGATCGCGTCGGTGCAGGGCGATCGCGCCCGCGCCACCGCGTTGCTGCGCCGCGCGGTCGCCCTGGCGCCGCGCGACTACACCGCGCGCGAGGTCCTCCAGGTCGTCCGCGAGGGCGGCACGGTCGACATCGCGGCGCTCAACCGGCGCATCCTCTCCGCCGGTCAGGCACTGACGCAGGGGTAGATATCTACCCGTCTCACGTCGTCCTCCGGACGTCCGGATCCTCTGGAATTCCCAGGTATCGGTGCTACGTTTCTCGTCAAGGCCGTCGAGTTCCGGCCGCTGCACGAGATCCGACCGGTGATCCACCGCGAGTCTCCCGCCGAAGAATCGGGAATACGGTGCATCAGAAGCCGCCGGCAGTCCCTCGGCACGGGCCTTGCCGTTTCCCCGCCTTGCCATGACTCTCCGCGCTCCGCTGCTCCTCTCCCTGCTGCTCCTCCTGCTGCTTCCCGCCGCGGGACGCGCCTCCGATCCGCTGCTCAGCGGGTACGCGGGCCCGGGCGGCGGCGAGCAGGTCGTCCTGGGCGGCGCGGTCGGCGGTGGTGGCGGCGGTGGCAACGGCGGTGGCGGATCGACCGGCGGCGGCGCCGTCGCGACGGCCGACGAGAGCCTGCGGGCGACGTCGACCACGGCCTCCAGCGCCCCCGCGGCGAGCGCCGGCGCGAAGCTCACCACCAAGCCGCAGCAGCGCAAGCGCTCCTCCACGAAGAGCAAGGCCACCACCAAGCCGAGCACGTCCAAGGGCGGCACGGCCACGGGCACGAAGACGGCGACGCCGGCCGGCGCCCCCGCCGTGGTCGCCTACCCGACCCGCGCGGGCGACGTCAGCGGCCTCCCGATCTCCGCCGGCGGCCTGCTGCTGCTGCTCGCGGCCGTCGCGCTGCTCGTCCTGGGCGGCCTCGGCCTGCGCCGTCTCTCGCACGGTTCCGATCTCCCGCCCGCACCTCCTCAAGTGCCGGCCCGTTGAAGCCGACATCTCCAGTAGTCGGTACCTGACGTGAATCGCATCGAACTCAGCTCCCATGCCGCCGAGGCCGTCCAAGTACGCGCCGCAGCCGGGCTGTCCCAGGCCGCGCCGGACGTCCCGCTCCTCCTCGTCCCGCGCCACGAGGCGTCGAGCCTCCGCGCCGTCATCCAGTCGCGCTTCCTGCGTCCGGCGCTCGACGCCGTCGCGCTGACCGGGTCGCTCGTCCTCGCCCTCCGCTGGCCCAACGAGCCGGTGCCGTGGAGCGACGGCTGGCCGCTGCTCCTCTTCCCGCCGCTGGTGATGCTGCTGCTGCTGATCCGCGGCATGTACGAGCGGCGCCTGCGCCCGACGATCCTCGACGGCGTCGTGCCGATCGCCGGCGCGGTCTCGATCGCCGCGATGTTCGTCGTCGTCCTGCAGGTCTACGCCGCCGGCGCGACCGGCACGATCTCCTCCGCCTCCGCCCACCTCTGGGCCGCCGCGATGCTCTCGGTCGCCGGCACGCGCGTCGGCCTGCTGGGCATCCAGCGCGTGGCCCGCGCCCGCGGCCTCGACGGCGCCCCGACGCTGATCGTCGGCGCCGGCAACGTCGGCATGCGCCTCGCGCGCCGGCTGGAGGCTAGCCCCGAGTACGGCCTCACGCCCGTCGGCTTCCTCGACGCCAACCCGCTCGAGGGCGCGGAGATCCCGGGCATCCCGGTCCTCGGCTCGCCCGACGAGCTCGACTGGATCGCCCAGCTGACTGGCGCGGAGCACGTCGTCATCGCCTTCTCCTCCGAGCCCGACGAGCGCCTCGTCGACCTCGTCCGGCGCTGCGAGGCGCTCGGCCTCGAGGTCTCGCTCGTCCCGCGCCTGTTCGAGTCGCTCAACCACCGCGCGACCTACGAGCCCCTCGGCGGCACGCCGCTGATGGGCCTGCGCAGCGTGAGCCCGAAGGGCTGGCAGTTCGCCGTCAAGCACGCGTTCGACCGCATCGGCGGCGCGATCCTGATCCTGCTCTTCAGCCCGCTGATGGCGGCGATCGCGCTCGCGGTCCGGATCAGCTCGCCCGGCCCGATCGTCTTCCGCCAGCGCCGCGTCGGCCGCGACGGCACGGTCTTCGACCTCTTCAAGTTCCGCTCGATGCGGATGCCCGACCCGGCGGCCGAGGGCTTCCAGCCCGGCGCCGACAGCGCTCCCGGCGGCGTCGAGGGCACGGACCGGCGCACGCTGATCGGCCGCATCCTGCGCCGGACCTCGCTCGACGAGCTGCCGCAGTTCTTCAACGTCCTGCTCGGCGACATGAGCCTCGTCGGCCCGCGTCCCGAGCGCCCGGAGTTCGTCGAGCTCTTCGAGACCGACATCCGCCGCTACGGCGATCGCCATCGCGTGAAGTCCGGCGTGACCGGCTGGGCGCAGGTCCACGGCCTCCGCGGCCAGACCTCGCTGAGCGACCGGGTCGAGTGGGACAACTACTACATCGAGCACTGGACGCTCGGCCTGGACTTCAAGATCCTGGTCATGACCATGCTCGCCGTGCTGCGCTCCGCCGAGTAGCGGCCCTAAGATGGGGGCGTGTCCCCCTTCTGGATCTGGATGCAAGCGCTGATCTTCGTCTGCGTGATCGCGAGCATCGTCATCGCGACGATCAAGCTCATCTGAGCCCGTAGTACGCTCGCGCCATGTTCCGGACGATCGTGGTGGGCACCGACGGCTCCGAGACGGCGAGCAAGGCCGTGGGACAGGCCGCCGAGCTGGCGGCCAACGTGGGCTCGACGCTGCTGATCGTCTCGGCCTTCGAGCCGGTCGGCCAGACGCGGTTGCGCGAGGAGGTCGCCCAGGCGCCGGACGACGTGCGCTGGATGGTCAACCCGCGCGAGGACGTCGACGCGACGCTCGCGGCCGCCGCCGAGGTGGCCGAGGAGCAGGGCGTCAAGGTGGAGTTCTTCGCGCGCCAAGGCGATCCGGCCGACGCGATCCTCGACGTCGCCGAGGAGCAGGGCGCCGACCTGATCGTAGTCGGCAACAAGGGCATGACCGGTGCGAAGCGCTTCCTGCTCGGCTCGGTCCCGAACAAGGTCAGCCACCACGCGCCGTGCAGCGTGCTGATCGTTCGCACGACGTAGTGGTGGCTCGCCACCACGCGCCGTGCAGCGTGCTGATCGTCCGGACGACTTAGGGCTTACGAGACCGGGACCGCGGGGTCCGTCGCGGCCGCGGCGTTGACCAGGCCGTAGCCGTAGCGCGTGTCGTAGCCCACGGGGCCGAGGTCGCGCGCCGTCGCCTCGAGGCGCCGCTCGACCGCCTCGGGGCTCGGGTCGGCGCCGAGCACGCCGCTGGCGATGATCAGCGCGGCGGTCGCGGTGACGTGGGGGACGGCCATCGAGGTCCCCTGGTAGCCGCGCGGGATCCCGAACTTCGTCCGGTGGAGCCCGATCAGCGTCATCTGCGAGATGTTGCGCCCGGCCTTGCCCTGGGTGCAGCCGGGGTCGTCGAGCGGCGCGTCGGGGCCGCCACCGGGGGCGACGAGGTCGAGGCCCGTCCCCTGGTTGGAGAAGTCCGAGAGGCAGCCGTGCTCGGTGGTCGAGCCGACCGAGAGGACCTTGCCGTTGCGGGCCGGGTAGGCGACGGCGGTGTCGGCCTCGTTGCCCGAGGCGGCGACGACGAGCGCGCCCTCGCGGCGCGCCTCGGCGATCGCGTCGATCAGCTGCGGGATCTGCCGGAAGCCGACATCGGAGGAGAACTCGAGGCTCAGGTTGATGACCTTGGCGCCGTGGGCGGCGGCGAAGCGGACGCCGCGGGCGATGACGGCCGCGTCGCCCTCGCCGGTGTCGTCGAGGACCTTGACGGGCATGACGCTCGCGCCGTACGCGAGCCCGGTGAGGCCGAGGCCGTTGTTGGTGGACTCGGCGATCGTGGACGCGACGTGCGTGCCGTGGCCGTTGCGGTCGTTGGCGAAGCGGTCGTCGCCGACGAAGTCGTAGCCGGCGACGAAGTGCGTGCTCGCCAGGTCGGGGGAGGCCGGCGTCTTGCCGAACTGGCGGTAGGCGATGCCGGTGTCCAGCACCGCGACCTTCACGCCCTTGCCGCCGGGGCGGCCGGCGGCGATCAGGTGGCCCCAGGCGTCGGGGGCGTTGACGCCGGCGGGGCCGGTGAAGTTCCACTGCACGGCGGCCCAGCGGCCGGCGGTGCTGCCGCGGCCGGGGTCGTCGGGGAGGTAGGCGTCGGCGGCGTGGGCGACGACGTTGCGGACCGCGTAGCGGACGTCGTGGCGCGCGCGCAGGC
>JAOPZG010000361.1 GCA_025964215.1 Conexibacter sp. | reverse complement strand
GTGACCGCAGCGGCGCAGACCGCGGGCCGCGGCCGGCAGGGCCGCGTCTGGACGACGCAGCCGGGCGCCGCCGTGACCATGTCCTTGGTCTTGCGCGATCCGCCGCCGATGCTGCCGCTCGTCGCCGCGGTGGCGGTCGCGGAGACGTGCGGCGAGGACGCGCGGATCAAGTGGCCCAACGATGTGCTGGTGGATGGTCGCAAGGTCGCGGGGATCCTCGCCGAGGGCCGGCCACACGAGGGCTGGGCGGTGCTGGGGATCGGCGTGAACGTGGCGGTCGATGTGAGCGGGTTGCCCGAGGAGCTGCTGGAGAAGGCGGGGTCCTTGGGTCGTGCGCGCGCCGACGTCGAGCCGTTCTTGTCGTCCTTGCTCGGCGCGCTGTCGCGCTGGCTGGACGCGCCGACCGGCGCGGTGCTCGACGCCTGGCGGGAGCGCGACGCGCTGCTCGGCCAGGAGGTCGCGTGGTCGGGCGGGACCGGCGTCGCGGCCGGCATCGACGGCGAGGGGCGGCTGGTCGTCACGCTGCCGGCCGGCGGCCAGACCGCGCTCAACGCCGGCGAGGTCCACCTCGGGCGCCTGCCCGCCGCGTGACCTTCGGGCGCTCGCCCTCGTTGCGTCTCCATGCTCCGCGTCACCCGACTCCTCCCGCTCGTCGCAGCGCTCGCGCTGCCCGCCGCCGCCTCCGCCGCGGATGCCCCGCCCGCCGGCTGCCACCTCGCCGCCCTGCGTCCTGCAGCTCAACATCCGATCGCCGGCACGCAGCTCGTCGCGCGCGACCCCTACGGCGGGCTGCTCGCACGCAACCGCTTGTTCTTCGACTTCTCCGTGCACGGCCCGAGCGCCGGCGTGGCGAAGGTCACGTGGTCGCTCGACGGCACGGTCGTCCGCGAGGACCCGACGGCGCCGTACGAGTGGAAGGGCCTCTCCGGGTCCTCCAAGCGCATGCCCGCCGGCGACCACACGATCACGTGACCGTCGTCCCGACCTCCGGCGCGCCCGCCAGCACCGACTTCGCGCTGACAGCAACCGACTGCCAGCCCGCGACGTTCGACGCCCAGGTCGCGCCGAAGCGCGGGGTCGCGGCGCTGACGTGGGCCTCGGCGTTCGAGTCCGACGGCGAGCCGCTGACCGGCGTCGCGGTCAAGGCCACCAAGAACGTCGCGGTCACCCTGCCGCCGTCCCTCCGCGGCCGCGCGATCGGCACGCTCCACCTCGGCACGAAGTCCTACGTCTTGAAGGGCTCGGCGACCGCACTGCACCGGGGCAAGTTGCAGGTCTCGCTCGCCCCCGGCGCGAAGTCGTTCCTGAAGGTCTCGGGCCTGCCGGCGGGGACGCAACGCGTCGAGGTCGATCTCAAGCCGGGGATCCTCCGGCTCCGCTCGCCGCGCCAGAGCTACCGCCTGAGCGCCTCGCTGACCGCCGCGAGCGGGACGGTCAGCGGCTTGCTCGTCGGCGGGACCTACGTGTAGGACCTGCTGGCCGTCAGCCGCGCGACGACGCTCGCGGCGAGCGTCCGCTCGACGTGGCGGACGCCGAGGCGCGTGCCGCGCGCCACGGCGATCGAGACCGTCGCCAGCCCGGCGCGGCGCTGCAGCGGGTTGCGGGAGACGTCGAGCTCCTGCAGGCGGCGGCGCCGCGCCACCAGCGTCACGCGCGATCCGCGCCGACGGGCGCGGATGACCACGCGCGCGTCGTCCTCGCGCAGGCGCACGCCGCCGGCCGCGAAGGCGTCCAGACCGCTGAGCACCGCGAGCACGACGAGCACGGGGGCGGCCGGCCAAGCGGCGGGCACGAGCGCGATCAGGACGGCGCTCAGCGCCAACGCGGCGAGCACCGGCTTCGTCAGGTAGCGCCGGCGCGCGCGGCGCGGCGGGCGCTCGTCCACGACGATCGAGCCCGCGAACTCCGGCAGGAACGTCTCCAGGAACGGCTCGACCTCGGCGCGGTGCATCAGCGGGAAGAGCGTGCGGGCCGCGGCCTCGCGGCCGCCGAGGCTCGTGATCTCCAGGCGCAGCGTGACGAGGCGCAGCGGCCGGCGCAGCGGGCTCTCGACGATCTGCACGGCATCGATCCGCCCGGCCGGGACGCTAACCGCGCGGCGCTGCAGCAGGCCGCGGCGCAGGCGCAGGCGCCCGCCGGCGCGCTGGACCTCGAAGCCGGAGAACGCGACGACGGCGCCGAGGAAGGAGAGCACCCACGCGGCGGCGAGCAGGGCGACGGCGATGAGCACCACCTCGTGCATCGAGTTGATGTTCTTGACCTCGGTCTCGCCGGCGCCGAGGAGCCCGTTCTGCGCGAGGCCAAAGACGCCGCCGACGACCGGGAGCAGGACGCCGAGCTGCGGCGCGGTGAGCGCGGTGACCAGCAGCGCGGGCGGCGAGAGGCGGCGCCGCGAGGCGGGGACGTGGTGCGCGGGGTCGTCGGCGTGGCCGAGCGCGGCGCGCAGCTCGCGCGCCGCCCGCGCGGAGAGCGCGGTGAGCGTGACGTCGGCCTCCTCGCCGCCGCCCGGCGTCTGGACGTGCAGGCCGATCACGCCGAACAGCCGCTGGATCGGGCCCGCGACGGTGTCGACGGCCTGGATGCGGTCGAGCGGGATCACCGTCTCGTCGGGCGAGAACACGCCGGAGCGGAAGTGCAGCGCCCGGCCGTCGACGCGGTAGGTCGTCGCGCGCCAGCGCGTGATGCCGATCGCGGCCGCGGCGATGACGCCGAGCAGGCCGAAGCCGATCGCGTGCACCGAGCTGCTGCGCCCGCCGGCGACCAACCCGATGATCAACGGGAGCGCGATGTCGCTGAGGCCGCGGACGGCGTGGTGGACGGCGGCCGCGACGTGCAGCCGCTGCGGCTCAGTCGTCATCGGGCGTGCGGATCAGCCCGGCGAGGCGGTCGCGGACGTCCGCGGCGACGGCGTCGGTGAGCGCCGGGATCTCGGTCGTGCCCGCGGCCGTGTGGACCACGACGGCCGCGACGCCGACGATCTGCGCCCACAGCGAGCGGCGGATGTCGACGTGCTGGATCCGCGCGACCGGCACGATCGTGCGGATCTCCGTGATCGTGCCGTGGCGCAGGTCGAGCTCGTCGTCGTCGAGGTGCCAGCGCCAGCGCGAGAGCCGCAGCGCCGGGACGACGACGGCGGCGACCAGGACGCCGGCGAGGAGCAGCCAGGGGCCGATCGTGGCGATCGTGTGCGCGAGGCCGTCGTGGCGGCGGATCGGCGTGGCGACCAGGAACACGATCAAGACCATGAACAACCCACCGCCCAGGATCTCGAGCGTCCACAGGGCCCGCGCCGCCGGCGCCAGCCTCCCGTCCGGCTCAGGTCGGTCGGCCACGCCTACGCGGCGTCGGCGTCCGAGGTCTCGAGCGAGAGCTGCTCGGAGTCCGCGGCGGCCTTCGCGGCGGCGGTGCGGCGCGCGCGCGGCTTCGGCGCGTCGCCATCGGCCTTCGGCTTGGCCGGGGCGCGCTTGCGCTTGGGCTTCTCGGCGTCATCGACCTCCGCCTTGGCGGCGGCGGTGCGGCGCGCGCGGGGCTTCGGCGCGGGCGCGGCAGAGCCGTCGTCGGCCTTCGGGGCAGCGGTACGACGCGCGCGCGGC
>JAOPZG010000356.1 GCA_025964215.1 Conexibacter sp. | reverse complement strand
TCGAGCGTGCGGACGACGCCGTCGACCGTGTCGGACACGTAGGTGAACGTGCGGATCTGCCGCCCGTCGCCGTGGATCTCCATCAACTTGCCGTCGAGCAGGATCTCGAAGAACGCGGCCTGCGGGCCGCCCCACCAGGACGGGTTGTTGCGCGGGCCGTAGGACCCGAAGAAGCGCATGATCTTGACCTTCAGGCCCTGCTCGGCGGCCATCGCGAGGGCGACGTGCTCGTCGTAGAGCTTCGAGGTCGCGTACGCCCAGCGCCGCGTGGTGGGCGGCCCCAGCGTCAGGTTCGCGTCCTCGGCGAACGGCGGCGTCGCGTTGCCGTAGACGTCCGAGGTCGAGGCGACCAGGACCGGGATGTCGAGGGCCAGCGCGGCCTCGTAGAGCGACTCGGCGCCGGCGACGTTCGCCTGCAGCGTCTTGAGCGCCCCGCCGTAGCGCGGGATCTTCTCGGCGGCGAGATGCACGAGCGCGTCGCAGTCGCCGAAGGTCCGGCGGACGCGCAGCGCGTCACGGCAGTCCAGCTCCAGGAACGTGAAGTTGGGGTGGTCGCGGAACGTGTCCATGTTGGACGGCGCGCCGTGCGAGAAGTCGTCGATGCCGACGACCGAGCGGCCTTCCGCGAGCAGTCGCTCTGCGAGGTGCGAGCCGATGAAGCCGGCCACACCCGTGATGCCCACCTTGGCGGGGTTGGTCATAGCGTCCTCCTAAGCCAGACGTCGAGGGTACGTGGATCGCTCGACCCGGCGGCAGGGCCGCGGAGGGTCGAGATGTGCGTGAAGTTGGTGCGCAGCCAGGCGCCGATGCGCCGGTCGTAGCCGGTCCCGAACGCGCCGTGCGCGTAGCGCGGCAGCGGGTTGCGGTCGACGATCGCCAAGCGCAGGTGCTGGTTCTCGAGCTGGCGGATCGCGCGGTCCTCGCCGGCCGGGCTCAGCGCGCCTGGCAGCAGCGAGAGCGCGGGCAGCACGTCGTCGCGGCGCGACATGACGTAGAGCGCGGTCATCTGCGGGGCGAGCAGGATCGGCTCCGAGCGGTGCGTCTCCCGCGCGATGACGTCGAGCGCCTGCTGGTAGACCGCGCCGTCGGCCGGCGTGGCGCGGATCGTGCCGCCGGGCCCGTGGACGGCGTAGGTCTCCTGGCGCGCGTCGGAGATCTGGATGACGACCAGCGCCGCCGCGACGAGCACGACCCAGCCGAGGCCGACGGCGCGCAGCGTCGCCGCGTGCGCCGGGACCCGGCGCGGCAGCTCGGCCACGTGCAACCACACGAGGAACGTCGCGACGAAGGGCATCGCGTACGACGAGCCCTCGGCGAACGACCGGTTCGGGATCGGCCAGAACTTGGCGTACAAGCTGTAGGAGAAGCCGAGCAGGACGAGCGCGACGAGCAGCTCGAGCTGGGCCTCGGGCGCCCAGCGGCGCTCCTCGCGACGGCCGCGCAGCGCGGCGGCGACGAGCACCGCGGACGCGATCGCCGCGCCGGCGGGCATCCAGGCGAAGACGGCCTTGAGGTAGAAGCGCACCGTGTCCGGGCGCGCGACGAGGATCGCGAGGAAGACGACGGCGCCGGCGCCGAGGACGGCGAGCGCGAGCGTGCGGCGGCGGCCGCCCTGGTCGACGACGCGCGCGGCGAGGATCGTCGCGCCGGCGCCCGCGGCGTAGAGCAGCGTCTTGCCGCCGAGCGCGACGAAGGAGCCGAGCGTGCGCGGCGCGAGGTCGGCGTAGACCGTCGAGGCGGACGCGTCGAGCAGGCCGCGCGGGAAGATGTTCTCGTGGATCAGCGCGTCGAGGCCGAGCCCGCCGTGGACGGCGCCCGCGATCAGGAAGGCGCCGTAGACGACGACCGGGACGGCGAGCGCGACGCCGGCGAGCTGCGCGATCTCGCGGAGCACCGCGCGGCGGTCGCCGGCGAGGACGAGGCGGACGAGCAGCCAGCAGCCGATCGCCAGCGCCGCGGAGCCGAAGGCCTCGGGGCGCGTCAGCGTCGTGGCGCCGACGGCGAGGCCGGTCAGCAGCAGCCAGCGGCGGCCGGCGGTCTGGGCGAAGCGCGCCGCGCAGAGGACCGCGGCGAGGCAGCCGATGATGCCGAGCGGGGCGCCGAGCGTGTGCGGCTGCACCCAGGAGACGTTGGCCGAGGAGAACGCCGGGACCGCGCAGCAGACGCCGACGACGGCGGCCGCGAGCGACCCGACGAGGCGGCGCGCGAGCACGTAGCCGAGCGTGATCCCGGTCGCGGCGAGCACGAGGCCGAGGGCCACCGACGGCCAGACCGCGATCCCGAGCAGCTCGTAGAGCGCGCCCAGGATCAGCACGCCGAGCGGGCCGTAGTAGTAGTGGTAGTCGATGTACGGCGCGTTGGCGTGCGAGACCTTGCCGGCGGCCACGAGGTCGTAGCCCGTGTCCATCGTCAGGTCGCCCCAGCGGTTCCAGGTGAAGGCCAGCAGGACGAGGCCGACCAGCGCGACGGTGGCGATCGCCACGCGCTCGGAGGTGATCGCGACGGCGGCATGCTCACGCGCGGGTCGAGTGACGGCCCGGCGCATCGTCGGCATGTCGGCCTGCGCGCTCACGCGGCCTGCGCTTCCCGCTGCTCGCTGCCGACGCGCTCCAGCAGGCCGGCGACGAGCGTCTCGGCGACGCCGAGGACGGCCTGGCCGTTGACGAGCTCCGGGTAGATGTGCGCGGAGGAGGCGGTCGCCAGGCCCGGCGCCGGGAAGAGCGTCCGCTCGGTCGGGCGCGGCGCGCCGACCGTGTGGATCGGCTCGGCGATCCGGGCGCGGGCGACCTGCGCGGCGAGGATGTCGGACGGCCGCAGGGCCGGGAACATCGTGCGCACGTGGTCGAGGTACTCGCGCTTGATCTCGGCCGCGGGGCGGTCGAGGTCCGGGTTGTCCGGCGTGACGTACTTCGGGACGTAGAGCAGCGTGCCGCCGGCGCGCTCGGGGTCGATGACGTGCGTCGTCTCGACGACGGTCGTCAGCGGGATCCGGCGGTCGGTGATGTTCAGCGCGTAGTACGGGCTGATCGACTTGCTCAGCCGCGCGACGACGCAGACGACGCCGAGGTAGCGGTTGGGGTCGGCGCCGAGGGCGAGCTCCAGCTCGGGCGCCAGCAGGCCCTTCAGGCCCGGGCGCAGCTGGGTCGTGACGACGAAGTCGTGGGGACGCAGCGTGCCGTCGACCACGACGCCGATCGCACGGCCGCCGGCGGCCGGCACCGAGTGCACGTCGGTGTCGAGCAGGACCTCGCCGCCGAGCGCGCGGATCTCGCGCGCCAGCGCGTCGACGAGGACCTGGTAGCCGCCGTCGATGGTCCCCATGACCTCGCGGGCGGCCTTGTCGCGCGTGGCCGACATCCGGCGCGTGCGCGCCCAGAGGTAGGTCGCGGGGAGGTCGTCGTACCGGCCGTCGAACTTCGAGTCCAGCAGCGGGCGCCAGAGCGACTCCCAGAGCGAGTTCCCGCAGATCTTGCGCAGCCACGTCTCCAGCGAGAGCGACTCGAGGTCCGTGCTGTCGCCCTTGAGCTGGCAGCGCGCGGCGAACGCGGCGAGGCGCACGCGGTCGAGCGGGCTCAGGCCCGGGAAGGTGAGGAGCTCGCGCGCCGAGGACATCGACGTGAGCTGGCCCTGCTGGTAGAAGCCGACGCGGGTCGTGCGGAACCGGAAGCGGTCCTCGCCGATGCCGACCTCGGCCGCCAGCGAGCGGACGCGCTCATCGGTGGGCAGGACCACGTGGTAGTAGCGGTCGACCGGGATGCCGCCGAGGTCGGCGGTCCCGGCGAGGCCGCCGAGCTGACCGTCGCGCTCGTAGACCGAGACGTCGATGCCCGCCTGGACGAGGCGGTAGGCGGTCGCGAGTCCGAGCAGGCCGCCGCCGACGATGCCGACGCTGGGGCGCGTCATGCGCTTGCTCGCATCCGGGTCGCCACCTGACGCGCCATCAGGCGCGTGTAGCCGGCCATCGTGGGCAGGACCTTCAGCTTGGAGTCGCCGATGCGCTTGGACGCGTCGAGGTCCACGGGGACCTCCGCGACGCAGGCGTCCATGCGGGCGAGCTTGCCGAGGATCTCGGCCTTGCAGGCGAAGCCGCCCTCGCGGATGAACGCGTCGCCGTGGCGGTCGTACGCCGCGCGCAGGATCCCTGCGCGGTAGACGCGGAAGAAGGACGAGACCGTGCGCGCGTCGATGCCGGCGCTCATGCGGACCGCCGTAGAGGCGGCGCGCGAGAGCGACTCGCGGAGCTTGCCGGCGCCGACCATCTCGCCGCCGTTGGCGTGCACCGAGGCGAGGACGACGTCGGCGCCGCCGCGCGCCTCGGCCAGCATGGCCTCCAGCGCGTCGAGGTCGCTCGTCGTGTCGGACTCCAGCGTGACGATCAGGTCGTCGTCGTCGCACAGCTCCAGCGCGAAGCGGAAGCCGCGGTCGAACGCGCGGCCCGCGCCCTGGTTGCGGATCTGGCGGACGAGGACCAGCGGCACGGGGCCGTCGTAGGCCTGGGCGACCGCGACGGTGCCGTCGCGGGAGCCGTCGTCGACGAGGATTACGTGCCCGCCCGACCACAGCATCGGGCGCTCCTCGAGGTCGTGCAGCAGGCGCGGGAGGTTCTCCTCCTCGTTGAACGCC
>JAOPZG010000339.1 GCA_025964215.1 Conexibacter sp. | reverse complement strand
GCGGCGGTCCGCAGCGTCCTGGACCGCCGCGGCCAGCTCACCGACGCGGTCCGCGTCGACCTGGCGCGCCGCATCGCGACCGCGCTCGCACCCCGCGTCGGCGGCGCGACCGCGGGGCTCGCGGACGAGGACCTCATCGAGCAGGTCTCCGCGGCGAAGTCGCGCGGCCAGTAGCAAGGCCTACGTGTTGCCCTTCACCGTCCCGTCGCCCTCGGCCGCCTGACGCTCGGCCTCCTGGCGGCCCGGATGGTCCTTGGGCAGGTCCTGGGGGATGATCTCGTCGTGCGCTTCGGGCGTGTCGCCGAGCGGCGCGTCGTCGTCGGGCGTGGCCGGCCCGAGCGGCTCGTCGGTGTCGGGCTTCGGGGTGTTCTCGCCGCCGGAGCCGCTCTGCTGCTCGGGTGCTTCGGGTTCGTCGGTCATGGCCTCGCGGTACCCGGCGCCAACGACGTTGACGCGCGAGAAGGCGGTGCTAGAATCTGAGTCGAGCAGACTGAGATTTAGGAGACGCACCACCGTGAACGCCGACCGCTTCACCATCAAGTCCCAGGAGGCCATCCAGGCCGCGATCGCCCTCGCCGCCCAGCGCAAGCACGCGCAAGCGACGCCCGAGCACCTGCTCGCGATCCTGCTGGGCCAGGACGACTCCGTGGTCCCCGGCGTCCTGCGCAAGCTCGGGGTCGCCGGCCCCGCCTTGCGCGTCGAGGTCGACGCCGTCATCGACGCCCTTCCCACCCTCGCCAACCCCGAGGAGCCCGCCTCCTCGCCCGAGCTGCTCGGCGTCGTCCGCGCCGCCGAGGTCGAGATGCGCGAGCTCGGCGACGAGTACATCTCGACCGAGCACCTGCTGCTCTCCCTCGCCGGCTTCGGCGGCCGCGCGGGCGACCTGCTGCGCGCCGCCGGCGCGACCAAGGAGCAGCTCGGCAAGGCGATCGCCGAGGTCCGCGGCGCCCACAAGGTCACCGACCAGTCGCCGGAGGACAAGCTCCAGGCGCTCGAGAAGTTCGGCGTCGACCTGACCGAGCTGGCCGCCGAGGGCAAGCTCGACCCCGTGATCGGCCGCGACGAGGAGATCCGCCGCGTCATCCAGGTGCTGAGCCGCCGCACGAAGAACAACCCCGTGCTGATCGGCGAGCCCGGCGTCGGCAAGACCGCGATCGTCGAGGGCCTCGCCCAGCGGATCGTCGCGGGCGACATCCCCGAGTCGCTGCGCGACCGCCGCGTCATCAGCCTCGACATCGGCGCGCTGCTCGCCGGCTCGAAGTACCGCGGCGAGTTCGAGGAGCGCCTGAAGGCGGTCCTGTCCGAGATCAAGGAGGCCGGCGGCAACGTCGTCCTCTTCATGGACGAGCTCCACACGATCGTCGGCGCGGGCGCCGCCGAGGGCGCGGTCGACGCCGCGAACCTGCTGAAGCCGATGCTCGCCCGCGGCGAGCTGCGCGCCGTCGGCGCGACGACGCTCGACGAGTACCGCAAGCACATCGAGAAGGACGCCGCGCTCGAGCGGCGCTTCCAGCCCGTGCTCGTCGGCGAGCCGTCCGTCGAGGACACGATCGCGATCCTGCGCGGCCTCAAGGAGCGCTACGAGCTCCACCACAAGGTCGACATCCAGGACTCCGCGCTGATCGCCGCCGCGACGCTGAGCGACCGCTACATCGCCGACCGCTTCCTGCCCGACAAGGCCATCGACCTGATCGACGAGGCCGCCTCCGGCCTGCGCATCGAGATCGACTCCAAGCCGGTCGAGATCGACGAGGTCGACCGCCGCATCCTCCAGCTCGACATCGAGCGCACCTCGCTGGCCAAGGAGAGCGACGACGCGTCGGCCGCACGCCTGGAGACGCTCGACCGCGAGCTCGCCGACCTCCGCGAGAAGTCGGCCGCGATGACCGCCGAGTGGCAGGCCGAGAAGGACGCGATCGGCGGCGTGCAGGAGGTGCGCGAGCAGCTCGAGCAGGCCAAGATCGCCCTGGAGCGCGCCGAGCGCGAGGCCAACCTCGAGGAGGCGGCGCGGCTGCGCCACGGCGTGATCCCGGAGCTCGAGCGCCAGGCCGCCGAGCGCGAGGAGCGCACCGACGGCGACGCGGGCTTCCTGCGCGAGGTCGTCAACGCGGAGGACATCGCCGAGGTCGTCGCGCGCTGGACCAAGATCCCCGTCTCGCGCCTGCTCGAGGGCGAGGTCGAGAAGCTGATCCACATGGAGGACCGCCTGCACCAGCGCGTCATCGGGCAGGAGGAGGCGGTCGCCGCGGTCTCCAACGCCCTGCGCCGCTCGCGCGCGGGGCTCCAGGACCCGGACCGGCCGATCGGCAGCTTCCTGTTCCTCGGCCCGACCGGCGTCGGCAAGACCGAGCTGGCCCGCGCGCTCGCCGAGTTCATGGTCGACAGCGGCGACGCGATGGTCCGCATCGACATGTCGGAGTACATGGAGAAGCACGCGGTCTCCCGCCTCGTCGGCGCGCCTCCCGGCTACGTCGGCTACGAGGAGGGCGGCCAGCTGACCGAGGCCGTGCGCCGCCGGCCCTACACGGTGGTGCTGCTCGACGATATCGTGAAGGCGCACCCCGACGTCTTCAACGTGCTCTTGCAGGTGATGGACGACGGGCGCCTGACCGACGGCCAGGGCCGCACGGTCGACTTCAAGAACACCGTGTTGATCATGACCTCCAACATCCCGGGGGGCAGGGTCGGCGCGGAGGCGCACTTCAAGCCGGAGTTCATCAACCGGCTGGACGACATCGTCGAGTTCCACCCGCTCGACCGCGACCACCTGGGCAAGGTCGTCGACCTCCAGGTCGAGCGCGTGCTCGAGCGGGTCCGGGATCGCGCCATCGACGTGACGCTCACCGATGACGCCCGCACGCTGCTCGGCGACATCGGCTACGACCCGACCTACGGCGCCCGACCGCTCAAGCGCGTGATCCAGAAGCGCCTGGTCGACCAGCTCGCGCTCGGGATCCTCGAGGGGCGCTTCCGCGAGGGCGACGTCATCGCGGTCGACGCGTCAGGCGGCGAGCTGACGTTCACGAAGGCGATCGCGCCGGAAGCCGCCCTCGCCACCTGACCTCCTGGGGTTCAGCGCGGAAGGGACGGCCGGCGCGGTCGGCGACGAGTTCTTCCGCGTCGCCGCCGTCCGCGGCGTGGCGGCCCGCGCTACGCCGCGTCGTCGTGGCGCACCGCGGCCGACCAGCGGCCGCG
>JAOPZG010000313.1 GCA_025964215.1 Conexibacter sp. | reverse complement strand
GCGCTCGACCTGGGCGCCCGCGTCGCGACCTTCGTCGCTCGCGCCGCCCACGGCGCGATCGGCGTCGGCGAGGGCTGGAGCCTCCAGGTCGACCGCCTCGACGGCCGCGCGTCGGGCTCGGTCTCCGAGGGCTTCGAGAGCGGCGAGTGCGGCTTCCGCTACCCCGACAGCCCCACCGCCGACGGGGTCGGCGTGCGCTGGGTCGAGCTCGGCAGCACGTGCGAGGACTTCGAGACCGTGTTCGGCCGGGAGGACCTCGCGCGCCGCACGCGCGACCAGGCGCGCGTCCAAGCCGGCCTGGTCCTCGGCGCGGCGGCCGACGGCCCGGACACCTACTGGCTCCGCGGTCACGCGCGCACGCGCGACGGCGAGGTCGTCGACGCCGACTGCCACGCCGCCGGCCCGCAGCGCTGCGACGTCCTCCGCTCGCGCCGCCTGCCGTGGCGCGCGGTCCCGGACGGCGCGTCGGTCGGCCCGGAGCCCGAAGGCTGACGATCCCGGCCCATTTCCCGGCGCTGCCATCATGGAGGCGATGAGCAACCGCCCCACGCTGGTCGCCGAGACGGGGCCGAGCCGGTCCGAGGAGTCCTCGGACCTCCCCGAGGGCGTCGACCCGCGGCGGCTGGCGCGGCGCGCGCTCGAGGTCATCGCCCTGCTCGGCGTGCTGGTCCTCGTCGCGGTCCTCGCGCCCGGGCTCGGCGAGGTGCGCGACCGGCTCAAGGACGCCTCCCCCGGCTGGCTCGCGGTCGCCGTCGGCTTCGAGGTCCTCTCGGCGTTGTCCTACGTGTTGATGTTCCGCCCCGTCTTCTGCTCGATCATGCCGTGGCGCTCGGCCGCGGAGGTGGGGCTCTCGGAGGTCGCGACCGGCTCGATCATCCCGGCCTCCGGCGCCGGCGGGATCGCGCTCGGCGCGTGGGTGCTCTCGCGCGCGGGGATGGCGAAAGAGACGATCGCCCGCCGCTCGGTCGCGTTCCTGTTGTTGAAGAGCTCGGTCAACTTCGTCGCGGTCGCGGTCGCCGGCTTGCTGGTCTTCGCCGGGGTCCTCGGGCCGTCGCAGTCGGCCTGGCTGACGCTCTTCCCCGCCGTGCTGTCGATCGCGGCGATCGCGGGCGTGGCGCAGATCGCCCGGATCCCCGCCGGCCCCGCGCCGCGCGACGACGACGGGAAGCTTCGCCGCCTCTGGGCGCACTCGCGCGCCGCGCTGGTCACCGGCGTCGCGGAGGCCGGCGTCCTCCTCAAGCGCCACGACCCGCTGCTGCTGATCGGGATCGTCGGCTACTGGGCCTGGGACAACCTCGCGCTGTGGGCGACCTTCCACGCGGTCGGCTGGTCGCCGGGCGCGAGCGTGATCCTGCTGGCGTACCTGATCGGCCAGCTCGGCGGCCTGCTGCCGATCCCGGGCGGGATCGGCGGGATCGACGGCGGCCTGATCGGCACGTTCGTCGTCTTCGGCGCGCCCGCCTCCGCGGCCACCGCGGCCGTCCTGGCCTACCGCATCATCCTGTTCTGGATCCCGCTGATCCTCGGCGTCTTCGCCTTCGCCGCGCTGCGCCGCGACATGGCCAAGCCGGCGGGCTTCATCCCGTGCGCTGAGTAGCCGCCGGCTCCGGCGGGCGCCGCCCCGCCCACGGCAGCGCCTCCTCCAGCTGCGCGGCGACGCGGAGCAGCACGGCCTCGTCGGGCGCCAGCAGCTGGACGCCGACCGGGAGCCCGTCCACCATGCCCAGCGGCAGCGAGATCGCGGCCCAGCCGGTGACGTTGGCGACGGTCGTCCAGCCGGTCGCGGCGAACTCGGCGTCGAAGAAGGCGTCGACCGTGCCGCGCGAGGCGGAGAGCTCGCCGGGCAGCGGCGGCAGGACGTCGAGCGTCGGCGCGAGCAGGACGTCGGCGGTCGCGAACGCGGCGGAGGCCCTGCGGGTCTCGGCGTGCATCGCGTCGACCGCGTCGGCATGCTCAGCACCGCTCACCGCGCGGCCCTCGCGGACCATGTCCCACGTCACGGGATCGAGCTCGTCCTCGCGCGGCGCGCGCCCGAGGTGCTCCTCCACGAACCCGTACGTGCGCGCGTTGTCGACCGCGTGGACGACGGCGATCGCGTGGCGGACCGCGGTGGCATCGAAGCGCGGCACCTCGTCGACGAGCGCGTGGCCCAGGCCCTCGAGCGCGGCCGCCGCGCCGTCGGCGACCGCCTGCACGCGCGGGTCGACGGCGTGCGGCGGGAACGGCGGCGCCGGCGCGACCATCACGCGCAGCGCGCCGGGATCGGCGCCGACCTCGGAGGCGAACGGCCGACCCGGCGGTGGCGCGGTGTAGGGATCCCCGAGCGCGCTGCCGGCGATGACGTCGAGCAGCGTCGCGCAGTCGAGCACGGTCCGGGTCAGCGCGCCCTTGCTGACGAGGCCGTCGAGCCCCTGGCCGGAGAGCGGGCCGAGCGACGAGCGCCCGCGCCGCGGCTTGAGCCCCACGAGCCCGCAGCAGGACGCCGGCATCCGGATCGATCCCGTCCCGTCCCCGCCCGAGGCCGCCGCCACGACGCCCGCCGCGACCGCCGC
>JAOPZG010000302.1 GCA_025964215.1 Conexibacter sp. | reverse complement strand
GATGACGAGCGCGTCGCGGACGACGACCCAGCCGGTGGGCGTCATCCACGTGGTCTCGAGGATCATCGTGCCGGGCTCGTAGCGGCGGCCGGCGGGGACGCCCATCGCGCTGGGGCCGAGGCGGAAGCCGCCGGCCGAGCGGTCGAGGATCGCGCCGAAGACGCTGGGGGAGTCGAAGCGCGGCGGGCAGAGCCACTCGATCGTCCCGTCGGGGGCCACGAGCGCGCCGGTGTGGCAGTCGCTCAGGTAGCCGTAGTCCGCGATCGGGGGAAATGCGGAGCGGACCGGGGTGCGCTCGACGAACGGGGTGGTGTCGCGGACCTCGACGAAGCCGGGGTCCATCGCGCCCGCGCGCGGCGGGGAGTCGGGGCCCGGGGTGACGGGGGCGGTGGCGAGGTCGATGTGCGGATCCATGGGTCGTTCTCGTATGTATCGGCCGCGGAGGGACAGGACCGCAGGATTTCCGGCAGCGGCTCAGAGTAGCGGCGCGGGCGCGGAGGTTCCGCACGAATGCCTGCCCGAGGGTCCAACCCTGACGCGGACCCTTACGGGGTCAGGTGGGGTTTCCCCCCTCTGCGGACGCGGGGGGCCCGCATGGTGCTCGCGGCCGGTCGCGGCGATGCTGCCGCCATGACCCCTTCCACCCCTTCCACCGCGCAGCACTCCCCCTCGCTGGCCGCGCGCATCGGCCGCTGGAGCACCCGCCACCGCGGCATGGCGATCTCGGGCTGGCTCGCGTTCGTCCTGATCGCCCTCGTGATCGGCAGCGCCGTCGGCACGGTCACGCCGTCCGACGACAACAGCGGCCACGGCGACTCGGCGACCGCCGATCGGATCGTCGACGCCGCCAACCCGGACCGCGCCGGCGAGACCGTCCTGATCCAGTCCAAGAGCGCCAAGACCACCACGAACGACCCGGCCTTCCGCGCCACGATCGACGACGTCGTTCGCGGCGTCTCCGGTCAGCCCGGCGTCGTCCACGTCAAGTCCCCGTACGGCGCCGGCAACACCGGGCAGATCTCCCATGATCGCCGCTCGGCGCTCGTCTCGTTCGACATCAACGGCGACAGCGATCTCGCGGAGAAGCGCGTCGACGCGGTCGAGGCCGCCGTGAAGGCCGCCGCCGGGAAGCACCCGGCGATGTTCGTCGGCCAGTTCGGCGACGCCAGCTCCGACAAGGCGCTCAACAAGGCCTTCGGCGACGACTTCCAGCAGGCCGGCCTGCTCTCGATCCCCGTCACGCTGATCATCCTCGTGCTGACCTTCGGCGCGCTCGTCGCCGCAGGCGTCCCGCTGCTGCTCGGCGTCACGGCGGTCGTCGGGACGATCGGGCTGCTCGGGCCGATCAGCCACCTCGTCTCGCTCAACGACTTCATCAACGAGGTCGTCTTGCTGGTGGGCTTGGCGGTGGGGGTCGACTACTCGCTCTTCTACCTGCGCCGGGAGCGCGAGGAGAAGGCGCGCGGCCACTCGTCCAAGGACGCCGTGGCGATCGCCGCCGCGACCTCGGGGCGCGCGGTCCTGATCTCCGGCTTCACGGTCATCGCCGCCATGGCCGGAATGCTCCTGGCCGGCGACTCGACCTTCACCGCGCTGGGCATCGGCGCGATGTTGGTGGTCTTCGTCGCGATGATCGGCTCGGTCACCGTGATCCCGGCGCTCCTGTCGGGCTCGGGCAAGTGGATGGGGCGCGGGCGGATCCCGTTCCTGGGCAAGCGCATGAGCGCCGCCCGCACGCGGGACATCGACAGCGGCGGGCGCGCGTGGAACCTCGTGCTCGACGCCGTGCTCCGCCGGCCGATCGTCTCCGTGATCGCGGCCACCGCGCTGCTGTTGCTGATGGCCTCGCCGGTCCTGCACATGCACACGGCCGACAGCGGCACCGAGGCGATCCCGCGCTCGCTGCCGATCATGAAGGTCTACGACAAGATGCAGGCCGCGTTCCCCGGCGGCGAGATCCCGGCCGACGTCGTGATCAAGGCCAAGGACGTGACCTCGCCGAGGATCACGGCCGCAGTCGCTGCCTTGAAGCGCGACGCGCTGGCCACGGGCCAGGTCAAGGAGCCGGTCGACGTGACGGTCTCCGCCGACAAGACGGTGATGCAGGTCCACCTGCCGATCCTCGGCAGCGGCACCGACACGGCGTCGAACGACGCGCTGGCGACGCTGCGCGGGACGGTCGTGCCGAGGTTCTCCGAGCGCGCCGGGACCAAGGCGTACGTGACGGGCATGACCGCGGGGTCCAAGGACTTCAACGACCTCATGAAGTCCCGCTGGCCGATCGTCTTCGGCTTCGTGCTGAGCCTCGCGTTCCTGCTGCTGCTGATGACGTTCCGCTCGATCGTGATCCCGATCAAGGCCATCGTGTTGAACCTGCTGTCGGTCGGCGCCGCGTACGGCGTGCTGACGTGGGTCTTCCAGGACGGCCACGGCGAGCAGCTGCTCGGCTTCCAGTCGACGGGCTCGATCACGAGCTGGCTGCCGATGTTCCTGTTCGTGATCCTCTTCGGGTTGTCGATGGACTACCACGTGTTCATCCTCAGCCGCGTCCGCGAGGCGTTCGATCGCGGGATGAAGACCGAGGACGCGGTGGCGCACGGCATCCGGACGACGGCCGGGACGGTGACCAGCGCGGCGGTCGTGATGGTCGCGGTGTTCGGGATCTTCGCGACCCTGAGCTACCTCGACTTCAAGATGATGGGCGTGGGCCTGGCGACGGCGATCCTCGTCGACGCGACGCTCGTGCGCGCCGTCCTGCTGCCGGCGACGATGAAGCTGCTGGGGGACTGGAACTGGTACCTGCCGCGCTGGCTCGAGTGGCTGCCCGACTTCACGCACGAGCGCTCGGCGAAGGCGCCCGACGCGCCGCCCGTCCCGGTCGACTGAAGCGGGGGCGGTCCGAAACCACCGCCCCCGCTCGCCGAGCTACCAGCCCTTGGCCGACTCAGACGCGCGGCGAACGCCCCCTGACGTCCAGCCCTCTCAGGACCGGCGGCCGGCCGTGGCGCAGCTCACCTCACACCTTTGCTTTCCTACTGGACCAGTGAAGAATGAATAAGTTTCGCTAATCTCAG
>JAOPZG010000299.1 GCA_025964215.1 Conexibacter sp. | reverse complement strand
TGAGCTGTCCATGACAGCTCACAGCGACCCGGATCCGCCGAGGAGGTCGCGGAGGCGCTGCGCGCTGCGCCGCCGCCCGCGCGTGAGCTGGTTGTAGGTGAAGCGGATGACGCGGTAGCCGGCGAGCACCAGCAGCTGGTCGCGATCGCGGTCGGACTCGAAGACGGTCGGCATCGAGTGGTAGCTGAAGCCGTCGGTCTCGACGATCAGGTCGGTGCCCGGCCAGTGGAAGTCGACGGTATAGCCCGCGATCGGGACGTTGGCCAGCGGCCACGGCAGGCCGAAGTCGTCGCAGAGCTGCAGCATCGCGACCTCCGTCCGACTGCGGAGATCCGCCGCGCCTGTGCCCTCGAGCCGGTCGAGGACGCTGGTCAGCGTGCGCCGTCCGGGCTGCCGCGGGTGGGCGGCGATCACGCGCCGGACCGAGCGCAGGTCGAACAGGTCGAGGCGATCGGATTGCGCGATCAGGTCCTCGATGGTCCGGCTCCGCGTCGTCGCCGCGAGGTCGAGCAGCGTGCGGGCGACGGTGGTCACCGGGATCCCCCGGTGGACGGTCACCTCGTCGTCGCGCAGGGTCCCCACGCGGTGGAGCCGCACGGGACGGTCCGGCACGCAGCCAGAGCGCGCCGGGGTCGTCACGTCGATGCGCGAGCCGCGCACCGGCGCCAGCTCCCAGAGCGAGGCGGCGTCCGCATGGCTCAACGCCGCCCGCGCACCGCCGGCGTGCACCGCCGCGAGCCACTTCCCCTCGATCCGCAGCTGCGCATGCCCCACCGCGTAGACGCCCGGGTAGAGCTGGACGAGCCGCGCTCGCGCGACCCGCCACGCGATCGCCTGCCGATCGAGGCCGCATGCGCGCAGCTGCCGGTAGGCCACCACGCCGTAGTTCCGGGCCGCCATCGCTGCCACTTCACGATCCGGGTCGCTGAGAGGTGTCATAGACAGCTTTAGGCGACCCGGACCAAAAACTCGCCCCCCGCGTGTCCGCCCACTAGCCTCGACCCCATGGCCTGGCACGTCGTCATCGCTGGTGGTGGGTTCGGTGGGTTCTACGCCGCCCGGACGCTCGAGAAGGTGCTGCCGCCGCAGGCGGCGCGGATCACGCTGGTCAACGACGTCAACTTCATGCTCTACACGCCGCTGCTGCCCGGCGCGGCGGCGGGGACGCTGGAGCCGCGGCACGTCGTGGTGCCGCTGCGCGAGGAGCTCAAGCGCACGCACCTGCGGCTCGGCACGGTCCTCGGGGCGGCGCCGCAGGACAACACGCTGGAGGTCCGGACGCTGAAGGGCACGGTCGAGGAGCTCAGCTACGACCACCTGATCGTCGCCCTCGGCTCCGTCTCGCGCACCCTCCCGATCCCCGGCCTCGCCGAGCACGGCATCGGCTTCAAGTCGCTGCCCGAGGCGATCGAGCTGCGCAACCACGTGCTCCGAACGCTCGAGGTCGCCGAGACGCTCGAGGACCCCGCCGAGCGCAAGATGTGGTTGACCTACGTCTTCGTCGGCGCCGGCTACGCGGGCCTCGAGGGGCTCGCCGAGCTCCAGGACTTCGCCGCCGAGGTCATCGAGCTCTACCCGCGCTGCCGCACGCAGGGCATGCGCTGGATCCTGGTCGAGGCGCGCGACCGGATCATGCCCGAGATCCCCGAGCCGCTGGCCGACTTCGCCACGCGCGAGCTGCGCGGGCGCGGCATCGCGATCCGGACCGGCACGACGCTCGACGCGGTCACCGCCGACGAGGTCACGCTGAAGGGCGGCGAGGTCATCCCGACCAAGACGCTCGTCTGGACCGCCGGCGTCAAGCCGCATCCGGTGATCGCGCGGCTCGGCCTGCCGCTCGACCGGCAGGGACGGATCGAGGTCGACGCGACGCTGCGCGTCGACGGCCACGAGAACGTCTGGGCGCTCGGCGACGCCGCGGCCGTCCCGGACCCTGCCAAGAAGGGCAAGAGCGCGTCGCCGCCGACCGCCCAGCACGCGCTGCGCCAGGGCAAGCGCGCCGGCAAGAACGTCGCCGCCTCGATCGGCAGCGGCAAGGTCAAGCCCTTCACCTTCAAGACCAAGGGCGTCTTCGTGGACATGGGCCAGGGCCAGGCCGTCGCGACGACGCTCGGCATTCGCTGGCGCGGCGTCCCCGCGTGGTGGCTGGCCCGCAGCTACCACCTCGCCGCGCTGCCGGGCACCAAGCGCAAGTGGCGCCTGCTCGTCGACTGGAACATCCAGCTGATCTTCGGCCGCGACACCTCGGAGCTCGGCGGCCTCGGCCGCGCGCCCGGCCTCGGCGCCGACCCGACCGCCGGGGACACGCCCGTCGCGGAAGCCGCGCCTAGAGAACCCGTCGCGCCCAGCTGAACCGCTTGGCCCGCCACGGGTCCAGCCGCAGCTGCGACACGTAGACGCCCTGACCGCTGGAGTGGATCATCCAATCCGGGCTGAGCGCGATGCCCTCGTGGACGATCCGCGTCGGCGTCGCCTTCTGCCAGAAGCGGGCGGCGCCGAAGAACACCAGGTCGGCCGGCCGCACGTCGTCGAGCCGGACGCGCGCCGCGCGCTGGATCTCACCCGCCTGCGACGCCGCCGTGCGCCCGCGGATCTGCCGGCCCCACGCGAAGCCCGACAGCTTGAAGACGCGCCACGCGAAGCCCGAGCAGTCGTAGCCGCCGTGCGCTTGCCCGCCGTACCAGGAGCCCGCGGCGTCGGTCTCGCCGCCCCAGACGTAGGGCATGCCGATCTTCGCAACAGCGAGGTGGAGGACCTGCCGCTGAGCGCGGGTGTACGCCGGCAGGACGAACGACGCGAACGTCGCGTGCGCGGTCTCGCCCGCCGTGCCCTTCCACCTCAGCGCCACCGCGAACGAGTGCGCCGCCTCCGCCCGCGTGATCGCGTCGGTGGGGTAGAGCTCCAGCTGCTCCTGCCCGAACGGATGGTTGTCGCGCAGCCCGAGCGAGCGCGCGACGACCTCGGTCCCGAACGTGGGCGGCGGCGCCAGGCCCGCCCGCCACGCCTCGTGCTGCACGGCGG
>JAOPZG010000287.1 GCA_025964215.1 Conexibacter sp. | reverse complement strand
CATCTCGGCGTCGAGGAGGTGCGGTCGCCCGGTCCCCGCGACCCCGAGCCGCGCCTGCTCTACCTCGGCCGGCTCAAGCGCTACAAGCGGATCGAGCTGCTGCTCGACGTGGTCGAGGCCGTGCCCGGGACGATGCTCGACATCGCCGGCGAAGGCGACCACCGGTCGAGCCTCGAGACCGAGATCGCCCGCCGCGGGCTGGCGGCCCGAGTGACGCTCCACGGCCATGTCAGCGAGGAGGAGAAGGCGCGCCTGTACGGGCGGGCGTGGGTGAACGTGACCGCGTCCTCGGCCGAGGGCTGGTGCCTGACGGTGATGGAGGCCGCGGCCGCCGGCACGCCGAGCGCCGCGATGGCCGTCGGCGGGCTGCCCGAGTCGATCGTCGACGAGCAGACCGGGCTGCTGGCGCATACGCCGCAGGAGCTGGCGCACAAGGTCCACGACCTCGTCGCCGACCCGGTCCGCCGCGACGAGCTCGGCGACGCCGCGCGCGCCCGCGCCAAGGGCTTCACCTGGGACGCCACCGCCACGGCCAACCTCGCGGTGCTCGAGCAGGTCGCCGACGCGGACCGCTCGCGCCTGCGCGACGCGATGCGCCGCTCGGAGACCGGCGCCGCCGCGGGCCTCGCCGGCGCGACGCTGCTCAACAACGCGATCCAGCTCGTCTTCGTGGTGCTGTTCACGCGGCTGCTCGGCGCCGACGGCTACGGCGCGCTGGCCGCGATCATCTCCGGCTTCCTGATCCTGATGGTCGGCGGCCAGTCGATCCAGGTCGCCGCCGCGCGCGAGGCGACGCTCGGCCACCTCGGCAGCGACGGGCGCCTGCGCGCGACGCTGCGGACCTGGACGCGCCAGCTCGTGATCGCGACCGCGGTGCTCGCGGTCCTCGGCGCGCTGGTCCGCCAGCCGCTGGCCGACGTCCTCGGCACGCCCGAGCACCCGTGGGCGGTCGCCGGGCTGCCGGCCACCGGGTCGCTCTGGCTGCTGCTCTCGCTCCAGCGCGGCGTCCTGCAGGGCATGCGCCTCTACGGCCCCGTCGGGCTGTCGATCATCGGCGAGGCCGGCGGGCGGATCGCCGGCTCGCTGCTGCTCTGGGGCGCCGGGCTCGGCGTCACCGGCGCCTACCTCGGCAACCCGCTCGCGTTCGTCCTGATGTCGCTGTGGCTCGGGCGCGTGCTCTCGCGCCGGCTCGGGCCGGCCACCGAGGAGGACGCGGTCGCCGCGGGCGGCGCGCGGCCGCTGCTCGGGCTCGTCGGCGACAACTGGATCCCGATCGTCGGCCTGCTGCTGCTCGCGGTCCTCCAGAACGTGGACGTGATCGTCGGCCGCCACCAGTTCTCCGGCGACGGCGCGGGCTCCTACGCCGCCGCGGCGGTCGCGGCCAAGTCGGTGGTCTGGGTCGCGATCGGCGTCGGGTTGCAGCTGCTGCCCGAGGCGACGCGGCGCGCCGCCGCCGGGCTCGACCCGCGGCCCGCGCTGCTGCGCGCGCTCGGCGTGCTGGCGGTGATCGCGACGCCCGCGCTGCTGATCTTCGCGCTGGTCCCCCACTTCCTGATGAAGGTCGCCTTCGGGCCGGACCTGACGCTCGCCTCCGACGCGCTGCCGGTGCTCGGCGTCGCGATGACGCTGCTCGCCGTCGCGTACCTGACCGTGCAGTACATGGTGGCCTTGGGCGAGCTGAAGTTCGTGTGGGTGCTCGGCGTCGTGGCGATCGTCGAGCCGTTCCTGCTGAGCGCCGGGAACTTCACGCTGCTGTCGTTCGCCACGGTCGTGCTCGGGCTCCAGCTCGTGGCCGCCTCGGCGGTCCTCGCGCTCGGCCTGCGCACGCGCCGGCCGGTCGCCGCGACGGCCTGAGCGTCTGCTCGCGCGTCCATTCGTTGATCCTCGGGGCCATGTCAGCCGAAGAGTTGAGCATGACCCTGCTCAGCGACGACATCGCCGGTCTCAGCGATCTCGCACAGCATCCGACGGTGCAGGGCGCCGTCGCCTCGGTCCGGGAGCTGCTCGGCCTCGACATCGCCTACATCGGCGAGCTGGTCGACGGCGTCCAGCACATCCGGATCACCGACGGCGACGCGGCGTCGTTCTCGATCACCGGCGACATCGCGATCCCCGACGAGCAGACGATCTGCCGCCGCATCATGGACGGCGACGCGCCCGCCGCGATGCCCGACCTGCTCGAGGTCCCGTCGGTCCGCGACCTCCCGGCGGTGCAGGCCACCGGGATCCGCGCCTTCACCTCGGTCCCGATCGTCTTCTCCGACGGGCGCCTCTACGGGACGCTGTGCGCCGCCGGCCACGACGTCCAGCCGCGCCTGGGCGAGCGCGACGTCCAGTTCCTCCACGTCTTCGCCCGCCTGATCGCCGACCAGCTCGAGCGCGACGACCTGCTGGCGCGCACGAACACGCTGGAGCGGCGCGCCGCCGCCGTCCAGACGCTCGCGGCCGTGATCGAGGCCCGCGACGCCTACACCGGGACCCACTCGGCGGCCGTGGTCGCCAATGCGATCGCCGTGGCCGGCCGGCTGGGGCTGAGCGAGGCCGAGATCCTCGACGTCGAGCAGGTCGCGCTGCTGCACGACATCGGCAAGC
>JAOPZG010000256.1 GCA_025964215.1 Conexibacter sp. | reverse complement strand
CGTCGGCGAGACCGAGGACGAGCGCGAGAACGGCGACACCGAGCGCCGCCTGCGCCACCAGGTCCAGGAGGGGCTGGAGAAGGTCCCGACCGAGCGCCTCGGCGAGATCGTCATCGCCTACGAGCCGGTGTGGGCGATCGGCACCGGCAACGTCGCGACTGCGGAGCAGGCCCAGGACGCGCTCGCGTTCGTGCGTGCGCTCGTGGCCGATCGCGACAAGGAGCAGGCCGAGCACGCACGGATCCTCTACGGCGGCTCGATGAAGCCCGACAACGCCGCCGAGCTGCTCGCGCTGCCCGACTGCGACGGCGGCCTGATCGGCGGCGCGTCGCTCGACGTCGACCAGATCGTGGCGATCATCGAGGCGGCAGCGGCGGCCAAGGCATGAGCCCGCGGGTGGGTGGGGGCCGGTTTCCTCGTGCCGTCCTGGTCGTCCTCGACGGCTGGGGGCTCGCGCCGCCGGGCCCGGGCAACGCCGTCGAGCTGGCCGACACGCCGGTCTTCGACGAGCTCTGGGAGCGCTACCCGCACACGCAGCTCGCCGCCGGCGGCCTCGCCGTCGGCCTGCCCGAGGGCCAGATGGGCAACAGCGAGGTCGGCCACCTCAACCTCGGCGCCGGCGCCGTGATCAAGCAGGACCTGACCCGCATCGACGAGGCGGTCGCCGACGGGACCCTCGCCGACAACCCGGTGCTGGCCGCCGCGCTGGACGGCTTCGAGCGCGTCCACCTGATCGGCCTGGTCTCCGACGGCGGCATCCACTCGGGCTGGAAGCACCTCGAGGCGCTGATCGCGCTCGCCGCCGAGCGCGGCGTCCCGGACGTCGTCATCCACGCGTTCACCGACGGACGCGACACCTCGCCCCGCGGGGGCGCCAAGTTCCTCGAGCAGGTCGAGGCGTGGGCGGCCGCCGCCGGCAACGCCCGGATCGGCTCAGTGGTCGGCCGCTACTACGCGATGGATCGCGACAAGCGCGAGGAGCGCACGAAGGCCGCGGTCGACCTGCTGCTCGACGGCGTCTCCGAGCACCACGCCCACCACGCGGTGCAGGCCGTCCGGGACAGCTACGAGCGCGACGAGCGCGGCGACGAGTTCGTCGCGGCGACGACGATCGGCGACGAGGCGAGGATCCGCCCGCAGGACTCGGTCATCGCCTTCAACTTCCGCCCGGACCGGATGCGCCAGCTCACCGAGGCGCTCGGCCCGAAGGTCGCGCGCTACACGACGCTGACCGAGTACGAGGAGGGCTGGCCGTGGCCGGTCGCCTTCCCGCCGCAGCGCCCGGAGACGACGATGACGCGCGTGATCGCCGAGGCCGGCGGCAAGCAGCTGCACGTCGCCGAGACCGAGAAGTACCCGCATGTGACGTACTTCTTCGGTGGCGGGGAGGAGGAGCCGGAGCCCGGCGAGCGGCGCGAGCTGGCGCCGTCCCCGCGCGACGTCCCGACCTACGACAAGAAGCCCGAGATGAGCGCCCGCGAGGCCGCCGACAAGTTCGTCGCCGCGTGGCGCGAGGACGAGCCGACGTTCGGGATCATCAACTTCGCCAACGCGGACATGGTCGGCCACACCGGCGTCATCCCCGCCGCGGTGACCGCGATCGAGACGGTCGACGCGTGCCTCGGCGACGTCGTCGCGGCGGTCCAGGAGAGCGGCGGCGCGCTCTTCATCACGGCCGACCACGGCAACGCCGACGAGATGCTCGAGGACGACGGCTCGCCGGACACGGCGCACTCGCTGAACCCCGTCCCGGTGATCGTCACCGTCGAGGGCGTCGGGCCGCTGCGCGAGGGCGGCGTGCTCGCCGACGACGCCCCGACGCTGCTCGCGCTGCTCGGCATCGAGCAGCCCGCGGCCATGACCGGCCGCTCGCTGTTGTCGGACAGCTGACGCTCAGGAATCCTGCGTCGCCCTACACTCCTGCCGATGGGCAAGGGGGCTCATGGCCGAGGGCTGATCGGGCCCACGCTGGCGGCGTTCGCCGGCGTCGGGGTGCTCGTCTGCGTGATCTTCGCCTTCCTCCTCGCGGGGATGTCGTCGATGCGCACGAACGCGGAGCGCGCACGGACCGCGGAGCGCGTGGTGCTGCTCACCTCGCGGCTCAACCGCCTGACCGTCGACCTCGAGACCGGCGTGCGCGGCCGCCTGCTGACCGGCAACACCCAGTACCTGGAGCCCTACACGGCGGCCGAGGCGGCGATCCCCGACGTCGAGGCGCAGCTGCGCCCGCTGGTCGACGACCCGCAGCAGCGCCGGCGCTTCGACGCGCTGGCGCGCGGCGTCGAGGAGTACCGCACGGGCTTCGCGCGCGAGGCGGCCGCGCTGGCGGTCGCGACCGGTCGCGCCACGCTCACCCGCCGCCTGATGCGCGGCAAGCTCCAGCTCGACGCGCTGCGCACGCGCTTCGACGACTTCCGCACCCAGGAGCTCGCGCTCTCCGACGCGCAGAACCGCGTGGCGAGCCGCGCGTCGCGCCGGGCCACGATCATCGGGGTCCTCGGGCTGATCGGCACGCTCGGCGGGCTCGCCGCGCTCGCGATCTTCACCGTCCGCTGGATCCGCCGCGAGGCCGAGGCCGGCCTCGCGCGGGCGCGCGCCGAGGAGGCCTCGCGGACCAAGTCCACGTTCCTGGCGAACATGAGCCACGAGATCCGCACGCCGCTCAACGGCGTGATCGGGATGTCGGAGCTCCTGCTCGACACCACGCTCGACGCCGAGCAGCGCGAGTACGCGACGACCGCGCGCTCCTCGGGCGAGCAGCTCCTGCGGGTCATCAACGACATCCTGGACATCTCGAAGATCGAGGCCGGCCACCTCGAGCTCGAGGAGCGCGACTTCGACCTGCGCGAGCTGGTGGAGACGACCTCCGACGTCGTCGCCTCGGCCGCGCACGGCAAGGGCCTGGAGCTGTCGGTCTACCTCGCCGACGACGTGCCGCGCGCGGTCCGCGGCGACCGCGGCCGCGTCGCCCAGGTGCTGACCAACCTGCTCTCCAACGCCGTGAAGTTCACGCCCGAGGGCGAGGTGTCGGTCGAGGTCGCGTGCGCGGCGAGCACGGCGGACGGCGCGTTCGAGGTCGAGCTGGTCGTCGCCGACACCGGCATCGGGATCGCCGAGAAGGACCTCGCGCGGCTCTTCGAGTCCTTCCAGCAGGCCGACGCGTCGACCACGCGCCAGTTCGGCGGGACCGGGCTCGGCCTGGCGATCAGCCGCCAGCTCGCCCAGATCATGGGCGGCGACCTCACGGTCGACAGCACGCCCGGCCGCGGCAGCCGCTTCACCGTGCGGATCCCGTTCGCGCCCGCGCTCGCCGACCCGGCGGCGGTCCGGGCGCAGGTCGAGCTGCGTGGCCTCAAGGTCCTGGCGGTCGACGACACGGCGACCAACCGGCGCGTGCTCGAGGCATACCTCGGCTCGTGGGGGATGCGCGTGACGAGCTGCGCCGACGGCCCCGACGCGCTCGTCGAGCTGCACCGCGCGGCCGAGCGCGGCGAGCCGTTCGAGGTCGCCGTTCTGGACTTCAACATGCCGCGGATGGACGGCGTCGAGCTGGCGCGCCGGATCATGTCCTCGCCGGCGCTGCGCTCGCTGCGGCTCGTGATGCTGACCTCCTCGGGGACCGGCCACGCCGCCGCGCGCGACGCGGGCGTGAGCGAGTTCCTGACCAAGCCGGTGCGCCAGTCGCGGCTCTACGACGCCCTCGCCTCGGCGATGTACCACGCGCCGGTGGCACGGCAGTCGCGGCCGGCCGGCGCGTCCGAGGTCGCGGCCGAGACCGCGGTGGACGCGGCGCCCGGCGAGGTGACCGGCGCGCTCGTGCTCATCGCCGAGGACCACGACGTCAACCGGATCCTGATGGAGCGGCTGCTGCTCAAGCGCGGCCACCGCACGATCGCCGCGGCGACCGGCATCGAGGCCGTCGAGCTGGCCGGTCGCGACGAGGTCGACCTGGTGTTCATGGACTGCCAGATGCCGGAGCTCGACGGCTACGCGGCCACGGAGCGGATCCGGACCAACGAGCGCGCGGGGGCTGGGCGGCGGCTGCCGATCGTGGCGATGACCGCGCACGCGATGGCCGGCGACCGCGACAAGTGCCTCGCCGCGGGGATGGACGACTACGTCGCCAAGCCGCT
>JAOPZG010000254.1 GCA_025964215.1 Conexibacter sp. | reverse complement strand
GCGGCGGTGCCCGACCTGGCGGCGCTCGCGGAGCGGGCACGCGACGACGGCAGCGCACCGGCGGCGGCGGCGGAGATGTCGATGGTCGAGTACGCCGCCGCGATGCCGGAGCCCGGCATCGGCCCGCTGCGCTTCGACGACTTCCCCTTCCAGACGGAGTGGTTCAGCGAGGAGGTCGCGGCCGCGGAAGAGGTCGTGTTCGCGAAGAGCGCCCAGGTGGGCGCGTCGGCCTACGCGATCCGGTGGGCGATGCGGCAGGCCGACCAGTTCGGCGACACCGGGTTGTACGTGATGCCGAGCGACGCGCACGTGGCCGAGTTCGGCGACGAGCGGATCGAGCCGGCGATCGAGGCGAGCGAGTACCTCCGCACGCGGATCCTCGGCAAGTTCGTGCGGTCCAAGCGCCTCAAGCGGATCGGGCACGGCTTCCTGCACCTGCGCGGCTCGAACTCGAAGGCCGGCGCCCAGTCGATCGCAGCGCAGTTCATCGTCTTCGACGAGTACGACCTCCTGGACCAGACCAACCTCCCGCACATCGAGCGGCGTATCTCCGGCGCCCGACAGATCGGCAAGCGCCCGCGCGTCCGTCGCCTGGGCTACCCGATGATGGTGGGCTCCGGGATCGACGCGGCGTGGCAGTCCAGCGACCAGCGCGTGTGGCATGTCGTGTGCGCGGCCTGCGCGGAGGAGCAGCCCCTCCGCTGGGAGGAGAACGTCCGCTGGACGATGCCGGGCCACGAGGGCGAGGTGTTCCGGGCCGGGCGCGACGCCTACACGGATCCGAAGGTCGTCGGCGACGTCTGGCGCTGCTGCCGGACGTGCGAGGCGTCGCTCGAAGGCGCGCCGCTGCGCACCGGCCGCTGGATCGCCCAGAACCCCGGCGTCGCCGTCGTCGGCTTCCACGCCTGGCGAGGGATGGTCCCGACCACCGACCTCGCGCAGCTCGTCGTCAACTCGCGCGGCACGAGCGACCAGCAGCGCGAGACCTTCGACGTCCTCGACCTCGGCCGGCCCCACACGCCGGAGTCGTCGGGCCTGACGCTCCAGCGGCTCCTCGCGGCCTGCCAGCTCGGCAGCCCGATGGCGGAGGGCTACGCGGGCGGCAACGCGGTCACGATGGGCATCGACGTCGCCGGCGAGCGCGACCTCAACGTCCGCGTCTCCGAGCAGCTCCCAGCCGAGCAGCCGGGCATGCCGAACCCGCGCCGCGCGCTCTGGATCGGGCGCGCCGGCGACTTCAACGAGATCGTGCGGCTGATCGAGCGCTTCCGCCCCGCGGTCGTCGCCATCGACTCCAACCCCGAGCGGCGGATGGCGAAGGCGCTGCGGGCGACCTACCCCGGGCGCGTCGTCCTCGTCGAGTACGGCGCCGGCTTCGACTCCCCGCCGTTGGACCTCAAGATGGACGACGCCGGCGTGCCGCTGATCGCCCGCGTCAACCGCACCGACGCGATCGACGGGATGATGGACGCGATCCGCCAGCAGCGAAACCGGCCGCTGCACGACCCGCCCGCCGGCTACCTCGACCAGATGCGCGCCCTGCGCCGGCGCACGCGCATCGACTCGCGCGGCCGCCCCGTCCGCTACTACGAGACGACGGGCAGCAGCGGCGACGACTACGCCCACGCCGAGGTGTTCGACCTCGTGGCGACCGAGCTGTGGCGGACCTTCTCGGGCGTGCAGGCGCAGCTCAGTGCCGCCGGTGCGCACCACATCCCAGACGAAGCTCTGGGCTTCCGCCCCGTGCGCCTGGCGGTCGACGACGAGGGCGACTACCGGCCCGGCTTCGGTACGTCGTAATCACCGCTCCGTCGTGTCCAACCCCTGGGGGTGGACTGTCCCTCGATACGAGGGACCGTCCGAAACCCTTGCGGGACAAGGCCGGGAGGTATCGATGCGCAGTGGGCTATAGACCTCCTCGGAGTGTCCGACGTGTCCAAGGCCGAGCAGCGAGCAGCGCGCGACGCGCGGATCGCTGCTGCGGTGGCCGACGGCGCGTCGCACTCGGAGGTCGCGACCTCCGAGTCCATCTCCACGAAGACGGTGCAGCGCGCGCTCGACCGCGTGGCGGCGAAGGACCGTCCTCCGCTCGGGCGGATCGAGCTGGCCGTACTGGACCCACTGGAGATCGATCCGCTGGCACAGGTCGCCCGGTCATTCGCCGTCATCGAGCACACCGAGGGAGAGCTGCTGAGCGTCGCTGCCCACACGGGCACGGACGCCGTCAAGGTGGGCGCCCTGCGCGATCTGCTCAAGACGGCGCAGGCTCGGCTCGACCTCCTCGAACGGATCGGCTTCCTCCCGCACGCCCAGCGCGAGTGGTGGGGGCCTGAGACGAGCTGGGCCGCAGCCTGGCGCGCGCTGTCGTCGATGGCCGAGGAGAACGGCATCGACATCGCCGAGTTGCAGGAGCGCTTCCGCGAGTTGCAGCGCGACCGGCCCACGCCGGCGATCACCCTGATGGGCCTGGGCCCGCAGCCCACGAAGGCAGCGGCATGAAGACCGTGGTCGTGGCCGGGCACCGTCGCTCGCCGCCCGGCGCGAGCACGTTCTCCACGCGTCGGCCGTCGGGCTTCGACTTCGGCGCCACGGCTCTAGCGGCGCTCGACGAACACGAGGCGCGCGCCGGCCTTCGCAGGGCGATCCTCGACGCCGAGCGGCGCGGCGACGGGGCCGAGACGCGACGCCTCAAGCGCGAGCTGGCCCGCCGGGCGATCGTCCGGACCGTGGACGAGCACGGCGCGCGCGAGGCCGCTCTCCGGGTCGATGCGGCCCTCGTGTCGGCCGGCGCGCCCGACATCTACTTCGACGCCGTGACGGCGTCCACGAACGACGACCTGGGAGGTCACCATGAAGCACCCTGACTCGTGGCGAGACGCCGTGGGCGACGAGACCGCTGCCTCGATGCTGGCCGAGGCCGAGCGGCCCGAGGGGACGGACGGGCTCGACACGGGCGGCGCGGAGCGCCTGCTGCTGAAGATGGCCCAGGCCGGCAACGCGCCCAGCATCGGCACGCAGCGCCGACTCCGCGGACTCGCCAGCGGCGCCGATGCAGGCGCCGGCGCGCACTGGCGCGGCGCGCTCGCCGAGATGGCCGACGACGGCACGGTCCATGCCCTGCTGGGGGCGGCATGAACCTCCTGAAGCCGGTGGGCGTCGCCGCGGACGTCGACCAGATCGAGAAGCTCACGGCGTACAGCTCCTCACGGGTGCCGGAGACGCGCGCTCGCACGTCGGTCGGCCAGTTCACCGCCGGCGAGCTGATGGCGCTCCGCAACGAGATCGCCGCGGAGCTAGGCGAGGCCCGCCGCGACGCCGAGCTGTGGGCCGAGGAGGTCAAGTCCCGCCGCGGACGTCACCGCTTCGGGCTGATCGACCTGGCGGACGTCGAGGAGGCCGAGCAGAAGGCGGCCGAGACGGCCCTGGCGTTCGCGCGCTGCCGCGACGCGCTCGACTACGCCAAGGACCACACCCCGGCGGCTCGGTGAGGCCAGCCGCGCCACCACTGCCGCTCGGAACGGTCCGCCTGACGATCGCCGGCCGGGAGTACGACCGCTTGCAGCGCGCGGCGCAGCGGGCCGTGTGCTCGCGAGCCGACGTCCTGAGCGCGGCCGTGGCGCTGGTCGACGAGCTGGACACCGACGCGTTGCGCGAGGCGGTGCGCCGCGCACGCGCCGCTCGCCTGAAGGTGGCGGCGGAGGCGGGCCGTTGACGAGCGACAGGTGCCGACCGCGGTGTGGCTGTGACCAGCCGCTCGGCATCGCCCGCGGTCGGCACCTGTCGCCCGTCCTCACCTCAGCCGAGGCGGAGAGGTAGATGGCGCCGCCACGGACCTACCCGGAGCCGCCCGAGCAGCTTCGGCTGCTCGCCGCGGTCGCCCGCCGGCAGGGCGTCGACTTCGAGACGTTCTGGAGCGCCGCCGTGGAACCGGCGGGCCCCGTCGTCACGACGGCGACAAGGAGCGCCCCGGAGGGCGTCATCCTGTGGCCCACAGATCACGGAGCCCGCATGAACTGGCAGACGGCCATGAAGGGGTCGCGCGCGGCGTGGCGCCGCGCCTACGAGGGCGAGGAGCCCAGCCCGCGAGACACGGCCGTCACGACCCTGTGGGAAGCACTGGCCGAGTCCGACGACACGCAGTCAGCGCGGCACGCCAACAGCCTCTTCGCGGTCGTCGCCTGAGCAGCAGAGTGGGCATTCCGCAGCATCGCCGGCAACAGGCCGCGGATCCGGGCGAGACACGCGCCCCCACATCGGGGGGTCGCGCTCCGTCAGCGACGGCCGGGGCGAGCGCCTTCGCGACGATGCGCGCGGTGTCGAACTTCACGCATCGCTTCGTCTATCCCTGCGGCGCGTCCGAGTTCGGCGATCGCGTCGTCGTCGACTACATCGCCCCCAAGCTCGGGAAGGGCAACATGGCGATGGTGCGGTACGGCGCGGACGGCGCCGAGTTCGAGCGCCTCCACCGCTCGGATTGGGTGTTCGTCGCCTGCGTCCTGCTGTTCCCGATCGGGCTGCTCGCGCTGCTGGCGCCGAAGAAGCGGGAGTTCGTGGCGTTCCGTTGGACGCCGCGCGCGGACGAGCACTGCGACGTCACGGTCCACGGGCAAGGCTCGAAGGGGCTGGCCGCCAACGTGACCGGCATCGATCCGGAGAGGATCAGGCGCGAGATCGACGCCGCGCCGCCGGCGTAGAGGCGGCATGCCGCGGAGCCGGTCTTCCGAGGTACTCAGGCGATCAGTGCCCTCCGGGCACGTATGTACGCTGCGTGCAGGCATTCAGGGTCGAGCCTCGTACCCTGTACCGCCCAGCCTCCCCCATGCGCACCGCCGACTACAACGCCGAGAAGTTCCGCGAGCTGCTCATCTACATCGCCGAGCAGACCGCCGACGACCCCACGTTCGGCGACACGAAGCTGAACAAGGCGTTGTACTTCTGCGACTTCTTCGGCTACAGCCACCTCGGCCACGCCATCACCGGGGCGCGCTACCAGAAGCTGCCCTACGGCCCCGCGGCGGTGCCGCTGAAGCCGGTACGCCGAGAGCTAGAGGCCGAAGGCGCCGTAGGTATCGAGGAGCGGGCGATCGGGACGCGTGTCGCGCGCATCACCGTTGCCAAGCGTCCCGCTCGACGTGACCTGTTCGACGCCGAGGAACTTGCGCTGATCGACGACGTCGTCCGGCAGATCCGGACGCACACGGCCGCCAGCGTCAGCAACATGTCGCACCGGCAGTCGGCGGGATGGAACCTCGTCGAGCTGAACGAGGACATCCCCTACAGCACGGCCCTCATCTCCACGGAACCTCCGTCGGACCGCACGATCGCGAACGCTCGCGACGTCGCGCGGGCTCGCCTGGGCTGGTAGACGCCCCCCGTGAAGGCGAGGCTGTGGCAGATCGCCTACGGGCCGGAGTGGCACCAGTCCGTCTCCACCGCTGATCCGGGGGACGGCTACTTCGAGGACGACATGGAGGCCTGTCACGACGCGCTCGGGCTCGCTCCGTTCACGTACTCTCACCAGTTCCTCGACCGCGACGACGTACGCATCTTCACCACGTCGGACGAGCTGGCCGGCTATCGGGTGGTCGTGTTTCTGAGGATCGAGCGCGAGGTCACGCGCGTCACGCTCGAATGGGTGATGCTCGAACCGCTCGAACCCGACTTGCCGTAGGCGCTGAGCGCGCCGGGATCTACCGCTCTGGTCCTGCGAACGGTACGATCACTGAGGTATCACAACAGAAAGCGCCCCCGCGACCGTTGGTAGCGGCCCGGGGGCATGGCCCACAGGAGTAGACCCTGATGAGCAGTTCGCACGCTACCGGCGCTGTCGCGCTGGTGAGCGCTGGCCCCGCCGGCGCCGACCTCTCCACGAACCCGATCCGGAACGCGCACGACCTCGCGGCGGCGTTCCTGGCGGGCTACAGGCAGGCGACGCGCGAGGCGTACGCCCGCGACCTCCGAGCCTGGGGCGCGTTCTTGGCCGGCCTCGGTGGCATCGACCCGCTCGACGCCCGTCGCGTCCACGTCGAGGCGTGGTGCCGGCAGCAGGAGGAGGAGGGCGTGGCGCCGGCGACGACCGGCCGGCGGCTGTCGGCACTCAGCGGCTTCTATGAGTACGCGGTCGACGAGGAGCTGATCGACCGCTCTCCCGTGAAGCGCGTGCGGCGGCCGCGCGTGTCCGCCGAGTCGCCGCGGACCGGCGTCGAGCGCGACGGCATGCGCGCGCTACTGGCCGCGGCCGAAGCGTCAGGTCCGCGTGACCACGCGCTCATCGCGGTGCTGTGCCTGAACGGCTGGCGGATCTCGGAGACGCTGGCGCTCCGGGTCGGCGACCTCGGCCACGAGCGCGGTCACCGGACCGCCGCTCTCACGCGCAAGGGCGGGAAGCGGCAGATCGTCGCGATCGCGCCGCGCGCTGCCGACGCGATCGACGTCCTCGTGGCCGGTCGCGGGCTCGACGAGTGGGTGTTCGCCACGAGGTCGGGCAGGGCCGTCGATCGCGTCGCCGCGGCGAAGACGGTCGCGCGCCTGGCGCGGATCGCCGGGATCGAGGATCGGGTGTCCCCGCACCGCCTCCGGCATGGCTGGGTCACGCTCGCGCTCGACGCCAACGTGCCGCTCCACGTGGTCCAGGACGGTGCCGGCCACGCCGACCCGCGGACCACGCAGCGGTACAACTCCCACCGGCATTCGCTCGACCGTGCGGCGGCCTACGCGGTGGCCGCCCACCTGGCGGCGTAGCAGTGCTTCCGCGAGATCCCGCTCTAGAAGCGGCATTACGCAGCATCGGCGATAAGCGAGTTATCGCACTTGGTTCCGTCCGAACGCGCTGCTCCACTGTCGCCAACGAAGGCGAGCCGCCCTCCGGGCAAGAGGACGGCTCGCGAAAGTCGCTGAGAAGGAGCGACGCAGTGCGCAAGCTACCGAACGCCGCAGACGTCTCGACCGGGCTCATCCCGGCGGTGGTCTACGCGGCGAAGTCGACCGAGGATCGCCACGCCTCGATCCCGACGCAGCTCGAAGAAGGCCACGAGATGGCCGAGGAGAACGGCTGGACCGTCGTCTTCGAGGACAAGGACGAAGGGTTCTCCGCGTACAGCGGCAACCGCGGGCCGGGGCTGGAGCGAGCGAAGGCGGCAGCGGTCGCGGCGGCCGCGGCGCACGGCGTGCCGTGCATGCTGATCGCGCAGGCGCACGACCGCTTGGCCCGCGGAGCCGGCGACGCGCCGGGGGCGCCACAGCACCTCGTCGAGCTATGGATCGAGCTGCGCCGGAAGAGCGTCCACCTCCGGACCGTCGAGG
The DNA here is from genome assembly GCA_025964215.1 of Conexibacter sp. Classification (GTDB taxonomy): domain Bacteria; phylum Actinomycetota; class Thermoleophilia; order Solirubrobacterales; family Solirubrobacteraceae; genus Baekduia. The sequence continues at coordinate 2,393 of JAOPZG010000254.1, read as the reverse complement.
ACGACTTCGACATGCGGGACGTGCAGTCGGTCGCCGCGATCGGTCAGCGGGCGATGATGGACTCGCGCCGCAAGTCGAAGTCCGTGAGGAAGGGCATGGCGCGCCGCGCCGCGACGGGGCTGCACAACGGCCGCGCCGCGTACGGCTACGCCTACGAGGGCGGACGATGGGTCGTCGATCCCGCGGAGGCGCAGGTGGTGCGTCGGATCTTCGACGAGTGGCTGTCCGGCGTCTCGCAGTACACCATCAACCAGCGCTTGAATGCCGACGGGGTGCGGACGCAGAAGGGTGGCGAGTGGAGTCAGGGCACCGTCTCGAAGCTGCTGCGAAACGCTCAGTACCTCGGCCTCCCCCACGCTCCGACGGCGGCCGAGCCGTCGAAGGCCGGCGACCCGCCGTGCGCCTGCGGCCACGAGGCGATCGTCCCGGTGGAGGTGTTCGAGCAGGCGCAGGCGCTCCTCGGCGGCCGTCACAACGAGGGCGGCCCGAACCGGCGGACGGCGAGTGGGCACCTCTTCCTGAACGGCTTCCTGCGCTGCGGGCTGTGTGGCTCGCCGCTCGGACCGCGGACGGACAAGCGCCGCGGCTACGAGGTCTACAACTGCATGCGCGCGCGCAACCACGGCGCGGGCGCGTGCTCCATGCCGGTCGTGCATCGGGATCTGCTGGAGACCTCGGTGGTCCAGCACTTCCTAGCGACGAAGCTCGACGTCGAGGCGATGCAGGTGCAGCATGCCGAGACGGTGGAGCGGCGCCTCGCGGAGGTGACCGAGCGTCGCGCGGAGTCGGAGCGCTCGGCGATGCGGGCGGCGGATCGGCTCGCGCGGGTGCGGCGTGCCTTCCAGGACGGCCACCTCGAAGCCGAGGACTGGGCAGAGCAGCGTCGCGACCTCGCAGCCGAGCAGGCTGCGGCGGAGGAGCAGGTGGAGCGCATGACGGCGCGCGAGACCGAGCTGCGGGCTGTGCTGAGCGCACGCGACGTCGAGTCCGAGGTACTGGCCTTCCTCGCCGACGTGCGAGAGGCGATGCTGGCGCCGGTCCGAGACGCCGAGACGCTCGACGCACTGCGCGCTGGCTTCCGCCGGATCTACCGCTCGTTCCACGTGTACCCGGCCGGCAGCGCCGAGGCAATCGCGCTGGCTGGCGCCGCCGGCGAGCGCGGGATGGTCGTCGCGCCGACCGACAGGGACGGCTCGTTCCTCGGGTCCGGCGACGGCCTGCGCGTCGCGCTGCCTGTCGCGACGCACTCCTATGCCGAGGGCTTCGCCAGGAAGTCGTCAGCGCCCGAGGAGAAGGCGCGCAGCCGATCCGTCTCCCCCGACCGCCCGCTCAACAGCAGCAGCGGCGTCTCCGGGTCGATCCGGCTCACCAGCCCGTCGGCCGCGCGCACGCGGCGGGCGACGTCCAGGCCCGAGCCGTCGGGCAGGCCGACGTCGAGCACGCAGAGGTCCGGGAACTTCGTCTCCAGCAGGCGCAGCGCGTCCGCGGCCGTGTCGGCGACCAGCAGCTCGCAGCCGTCCGCGGTCAGCTCGTCGGCGAGGAACGTCCGCGTCGTCGCGTCGTCCTCGGCGACGAGGATGGTGGCGGGCGTGTCGTGGGTCATGCCCCCTTAGGGCGCGGCGTTGCAAGATTCGCCCCCCTTCTCCGCAAGGCAGGTGCGCGTGCCGACACCACGAATCCACCGGGACGGCGGGCCGCAGATCGGGCGGACGGATTGCAAGATCCCTCGCATGACCTGCGAACACGAAGGGATCGGGCATACGATGCCGACGACTTCGGGAGCAGCCGTCTCACCTCGGCGCGACTCGAACTGATCACCTTCATGAACGACGCACGCCGAGGCAACTACGACAGCGGAGAGGACTTCGTCCTCGAATACGGGGAACTCCGGTTCACCTTCAACGAGCGCGACTTCCGCGAGCGCTGCGAGCAGGCCGCCAACAAGCTGGGGTTCGTCTCCGGCCGCCTGGACGACCCCGAGCTCGAGGATCTCGTGACCCTCTCGGTCAACGGCGAGATCCAGGAGCCCGCGTCCGCGCTCGGCGAGCACGTCAACGACTGCTGGCCGGAGCTCGTCGGCCCGAGCGACCGCTCGCTCGTGCACTGGCTGCGCCGCCTCGTCTTCCGCTCCGCCTGGCTCGACCAGCGCGTGAAGGAGAACGAGCTCGACGTCGAGTTCGACGAGGAGTCCTCCACCTTCATGTACGTCCAGCCGGACCGCGACGGCGAGCCCGTCGAGCTGGCCCCCGAGCCCTCATGGGGCCGCGTGGCGTACGTGCCGCGCTGAGGGGGCGGCCCCCAAACCTCAGGCTCGAGTCGAGCCTGAGGCCTCCTCCTCCAACTGTCGAACTACGCGCCCAGCGCCTGGGCGCGGGCCTGCGCGATGGCCTCGG
>JAOPZG010000249.1 GCA_025964215.1 Conexibacter sp. | reverse complement strand
CCGCCGTCAGCGCGCTCGTGGACCAGGCCGCCCGCGCCATCGACCACGACGACCCGCAAGCCCGCGAACTCTCGACCGCCGCCAAGGTCGTCGCCTCCGACACCGCGGTCTGGGCCGTGGACCGCGCCGCGCGACTGGCCGCCAGCCGCTCCTTCGCCGCCGGCGACGAGCTCGCCCGCCTGCGCCGCGACGCGCCCCAGACCCAGATCGGCGAGGGCGCCAACGACGCGCTCCTCATGGCGCTCTCGCGCCCCGCGCTCAGCTCCGGGCGATGAGCCCGTCGACGAACGCGAGCTTGTCGATGACCGGCCCCGAGAGCACGAACGGGTAGAGGTCGTCGAAGCCCAGGCTGCGGTTGACCGCGTTCAAGGCATAGGTCAACCCCAGCCAGTCGTCGAGCATCCCGCGCAGCCCGCCCGCGCCCGCGTCGACCGGCTCGGCGTGGAGGTCCGGCCGGCCCGCCGGGCCGTCGACGCGCACGCCGTAGGCCGCCGCCGTCTGCAGCGTGTCGCGCAGGTGCAGCACGTGCGCGAAGGTCTCCGCCCAGTCCTCGGACGGGTGCATCGTCGCGTAGGCGCTCACGTGCTCGCGCGCCCAGCCGGCCGGCGGGCCGTCGGCGTAGTGGCGGTCGAGCGCCTCCTGGTAGTCCTCGCGCTCGTCGCCGAAGAGACGCCGCGCGGCGGTCAGGGCCTCCTCGTTGCGCGTCAGGATCGGGAAGTAGAAGTGGCCGATCTCGTGACGCATGTGCCCCAGCAACGTCCGGTACGGCTCGCCCATCTCGACGCGCCGCTTCTCGCGCTGGTCGTCGTCGGACTCGGCGAGGTCGAGCGTGATCAGCCCATCCGCGTGGCCGGTGGTCACGAGCTGCGTCGCGCTGGAGAGCAGGTCGAAGGTGAGCCCGTGCTCCGGATCCTGGAGGCGCGTCGGGATCGGCAGGCCCAGCTCGCCGAGCTCGAAGACCAGCCGCCGCTTGGCCCGCTCGGCCTCGGCCCACTGCTTCATGCCGTGGGCGTCGGCGTCGCTCGGCCGCGTCCGCGTCAGCGCGCAGGCGAAGCACAGCTCGCCGGGCGCGGCCGCCAGCCCGTTGCAGCCGATCGCGTCGCGGTTCGCGCACGGCGGCTCGACCGGCTTGGTCACCAGCTCGCGATCGCTCCAGCGAACGCCCAGCTTGGTGCCGCAGCGCAGGCATGCGCTGTTCTCGAAGAAGATCAACTGACCGCAGACGCCGCAGGTGAAGGCTCGCATGAGGTGCGCTCAACGTAGCGGTCCGCGGACTCTGTGCTCGGACTCACAGGGAACATGCGCGTTTCGTGACGTGCCCGTGGGTACCTGTCCCCCATGGCGGAGACCGGTGCACGCCCGCAGGTCCCTGCGTGGCGCCTCAAGGTGCTGCGGGGGCTGCGCTCGTTCTTCACGCCGCTGCTCCCGGACGACTACCTCGAGCTCGTCAACCCGTTGTGGTCCACCCAGGAGCTGCGCGGCCGGATCGAGCGCGTCGAGCCCGAGACCGGCGACGCGGTGACGATCCACATCAAGCCGGGCTGGGAGTGGGAGGGCCACGAGCCGGGCCAGTACCTGCGCGTCGGCGTCCAGGTCGACGGCAAGCACCACTGGCGCGCGTACTCGCTGACCTCCGACCCCGGCCGTGCCGACGGGCAGATCAGCATCACGCCCAAGCACTACGAGCCCGGCGCCGTCTCGCCGTTCCTGGTCCGCCACGCGCGGCCCGGCGCGATCGTGCGCCTCGGCGGCGTGGAGGGCACCTTCGTCCTGCCCGAGCCGCCGCCCCGGCGCCTGCTCTTCGTGAGCGCCGGCAGCGGCATCACGCCGATCATGTCCATGCTGCGCGCGCTCGACCGCCGCGGCGCGCTGCACGACGTCGTCCACGTCCACTCGGCGCGCACGCCCGAGGACGTCATCTTCGCCAGGCAGCTCAAGGACCTCGACGCGCGCCACGACGGCCTGCGGCTGCACCTGCGCCACACCGCGCAGGACGGCCGCCTCGTCGCCGCCGACCACCTCGACGCGCTCTGCCCGGACTGGCGCGAGCGCGAGACCTTCGCCTGCGGCCCCGCCGAGCTGCTCGACGCGCTCTCCGACCACTGGGACGCCGCCGGCGTCGCCGAGCGCCTCCACATGGAGCGCTTCCAGCCCGTCATCGGCGGCGCCGCCGGCGAAGGCGAGGGCGGCACCGTCCGCTTCACCAAGAGCGACCTCGAGGTGCCCTGCGACGGCGGCACGCCGATCCTGGTCGCCGGCGAGGAGGCCGGGGCCGAGCTGCCCTACGGCTGCCGCATGGGCATCTGCCACACCTGCACCGGGCGCCTGCGCTCGGGGCGCGTCCGCGACCTGCGCACCGGGGAGATCTCCGGGGGCGAAGGCGAATCCGTCCGTACCTGCATCAACGCCGCCGAAGGAGCAGTGGAGATCGAGCTATGAGCGCCACCGAGGCACCACCCACCCCGACCGCCGACGAGCCGCAGAGCCCGCTCGCGCGCCTGACCGACGAGCAGATCGAGGAGCTCGGCCGCGAGTTCGCGGCCATCCACGACGAGGTCTTCGCCGAGCTCGGCGACCGCGACGCGCGCTACATCCGCTCGATGATCGAGCTGCACCGCCGCCTGGTCGTGCTCTCACGCGTGCTGCTCCTGTTCTCGCGCAAGAAGCCCGCCTGGATCGCCGGCACCACGATGCTCTCGCTGGCCAAGATCCTCGAGAACATGGAGATCGGCCACAACGTCATGCACGGCCAGTGGGACTGGATGAACGACCCCCAGATCCACTCCTCCAAGTGGGACTGGGACTCGGCCTCGACCGCCGAGGCGTGGAAGCACTCCCACAACTACGTCCACCACACCTACACCAACATCCGCGGCAAGGATCGCGACCTCGGCTACGAGATCATGCGGATCGACCCGCAGCAGAAGTGGCACCCGGTCTACCTGGCCCAGCCCTTCTACAACATCCTGCTGATGGCGTTCTTCGAGTGGGGCGTCGCGGCCCACGACCTCGACTTCCAGGCGATCCGCCGCGGCGAGAAGAGCAAGGCCCAGATCAAGCGCGAGCTCAAGGGCATGGCCGGCAAGGCCCGGACCCAGATCGTCAAGGACTACCTGGCGTTCCCGGCGCTCAGCGGGCGCAAGGGCTTCAAGTCCACGTTGAAGGCCAACTTCACCGCCAACGTCGTGCGCAACGCCTGGGCCCACGCGATCATCTTCTGCGGGCACTTCCCCGACCAGACCTACACCTTCTCCCAGGAGGAGACCGAGGACGAGACGCGCGGCGGCTTCTACGTCCGCCAGCTCCTCGGCGCGGCGAACATCGAGGGCAGCCCGCTGTTCCACGTGTTGAGCGGCAACCTCGGCTACCAGGTCGAGCACCACTTGTACCCCGACATGCCCAGCTCGCGCTACTCGGAGATCGCGCCGCGCGTCAAGGACATCTGCGAGCGCTACGAGCTCCCCTACAACACGGGCCCGTTCAGCAAGCAGTGGGGCAGCGTGATGCGCACGATCGCGCGGCTCGCGCTCCCGGGCGGCGCGCCGCGGCCGAAGCCGGGGCCCTACCGCGGCGACTGATCGGTGTCCGGGCGGTAGGCGCGGAAGGCGAGGCGCGTGAGCTCGTCCTCGCGGTCGGGCAGCGACGCGGTCTCGCCGCGCCGGATCGCCGCGTAGACGACCTCGAGGATCCCGCCGGTGACGAAGACGGGCGTCACCGGCGAGAGCCACTTCTCCGCCCCGGGCTGCGAGCGCGGGAGCTGGTCGACGATCGGGAAGAACGCCTCGATCGCCGCGTCGCGGCGGGCCAGCGCCGCGGCGCCGGAACCGAGCACCTCGACGATGCACATGCGCGCGAACGCCGGCTCGGCGGCGAGGAAGCGCAGGAACTCGCCGAGCAGCGCGCGCACCCGGACCTCCCAGCTGTCCTCGGAGACCGCCGCCAGCCCGCGCGCCATCCGGTCCATCAGCAGCGCGGTGATCGCGTCGTAGGCGGCGAGGAAGCAGTCCTCCTTGTCGGTGAACAGCTCGTAGAACGTCTTGCGCGAGACGCCGGCGTAGTCGGTGATGTCGGCGACGCGCGTGCCGGCGTAGCCCTTCTCGGCGACGACGTTGGCGATCGCGTCGAGCAGCCGCTCGCGCTGGTTGGAGACGATGAACGCGCGCGAGAGGCCGTGGCGCCCCTTGGGCAGGTGGCCGGCGCCGGGCGGGCCGCCCGAGAGCGGCAGATCGGATGCGCGGTCGTCCCCGGCGTCGCTCATGCGCGCTCAGTCGGTGCCGAAGAGCCGGTCGCCGGCGTCGCCCAGGCCGGGCCGGATGTAGCCGCGCTCGTCGAGGCCGCGGTCGAGGACGCCGGTGAGGATCGGGACGTCGGGGTGCGCGGCGCGGACCGCCTTCACGCCCTCGGGCGCGGCGATCAGCGAGACGAGGCGCAGGTCCCGCGCGCCGTTCTTGCGCATCCGCGTCAGCGCCGCGGTCGCGCTGCCGCCGGTGGCGAGCATCGGGTCGACCACGAAGACGGTCGAGGACTCGACGCCCTCGGGCAGCGACTCGTAGTAGTCCTCGGGCTCCAGCGTCTCCTCGTTGCGGCGCATGCCGAGGTGCGCGACCGACGCGCCGGGGACGTAGCGCAGGAAGCCGTCGACCATGCCCAGGCCGGCGCGCAGGACCGCGACGACCATGACCGGCGTCGGGCGCGAGCCGGTCGTCTTCTCGAGCGGCGTCTCGACCTCGACCTCGCGGGTGGGCACGTCGCGCAGCGCCTCGTAGGCGAGCATCGACGAGGCGTCGGCCATCGCGGCGCGGAAGGCGGCGCGGGTCGTGCTCGCGGCACGGAGCTCGGTGACGGCCCTGGCCATCACGGGGTGGTCGACGACGCGGAGGCCTTCCATCGGTGCGGCAACGGTAGTCCATGCCGCAGTAGCCTGGCCCGGCGATGCAGCCTTTGCGCAACGTCGAGTTGAAGGCCCGCGACCACGATCCGGAGGCGACGCTCGCCGCCGCCCTGGGCCACGGCGCGGCCGACCAGGGCGTCCTGCGCCAGATCGACACCTACTTCGCCGCGCGCGAGGGCCGGCTGAAGCTCCGCGAAGAGGGCGGCTCCGCGACGCTGATCGCCTACGCGCGCGCCGACGAGGCGACCGCGCGGACCAGCGCCTATCACTTGGTCGACGTCCCGGATCCGGCCGCGCTGAAGGGCGCGCTCGACGCGGCGCTCGGCACCGTCGTGGTCGTCGAGAAGTTCCGCCGGCTGCTGCTCTGGCAGGACGTCCGGATCCACCTCGACGCCGTCGAGGGCCTCGGCACGTGGGTCGAGCTGGAGGCGGTCGCGCCGGCGGACTCCGACCTGACCGACGAGCACCGCATGGTCGCCGAGCTGCGCGCGGTCCTGAAGATCGAGGACGACGAGGTCGTCGCGACCGGCTACGCGGGGCTGCTGCTGGAGGACGGCGCGGCGACGCCGCGGCTCGTCGACCTCGCGCGGACCGCGATGGACCGGGCCTACGCGCCCTACTCGCACTTCCAGGTCGGCGTCGCGCTGCGCGACGAGACCGGCGCGCTGCACAGCGGCGCGAACGTCGAGAACGGCGCCTACCCGCAGGGCGCGTGCGCCGAGACCTCGGCGATCGGCGCGCTGATCGCCGCCGGCGGGCACGCGATCCGCGAGGCGGTCGTCATGGCCGACACCGAGCTGATCGTCCCGTGCGGCGGCTGCCGCCAGCGGCTCTCGGAGTTCGCCGGCGCGGAGACGCCCATCCACCTGGCCGGACCGGAGGGCATCCGCCGGACCGTCACCCTCGGCGAGCTGCTGCCGCTCGCGTTCGACCTGGAGGAGGCTCGCGGATGACCACCGCCGCCGCTGTGATCCGCGAGGCCGCGGGCGACGCGTTCGCCACGCCGCGCCTCGGCCTCGTCCTCGGCTCGGGCCTCGGCGGGCTGGCCGACGCGATCGAGGACGCGACCGCGATCGCCTACGCCGAGCTCCCGGGCTTCCCGGTCGGCTCGGTCGCCGGCCACGCCGGGCGGCTCGTGCTCGGCACGCTCGCGGGGACGCCGGTCGTCGTCCTCCAGGGCCGCGCGCACCTCTACGAGGGCATCCCGGTCAGCGACCTCGCGGTCCCGGTGCGGACCGTGCGCGCGCTGGGTGCCGAGGCGATCGTCCTCACCAACGCCGCCGGCTCGCTGCGCGGCGAGGTCGGGCCCGGGCGCCTGATGGCGCTGACCGACCACATCAACATGATGGGCGTCAACCCGCTGACGGGCCTCAACGACGACGCGATCGGCCCGCGCTTCGTCGGGCTGGGAGATGCCTATGACGTGGAGCTGCGCGCCGCGCTGCACGCCGCCGCGGCCGGCGAGGACGTCGACCTCGGCGAGGGCGTCTACCTCGCCGTCGGCGGCCCGTCGTTCGAGACGCCCGCCGAGATCCGCGCGTTCAAGATCCTGGGCGCCGACGCCGTCGGCATGTCGACCGTCCCCGAGGTCATCGTCGCCCGCCACTGCGGCCTGCGCGTCGCCGCCGTCTCGGCGATCACCAACCTCGCCGAGGGCATGGGCGACGAGGTCCTCACGCACGAGCACACGCTCGCCAGCGCCGCGGTCGCGGCCAAGGACCTCCAGCGCGTGCTGACCCGCTTCGTCAAGGACTACAACTAAGCCATGGCCATCCGCCCCACGAAGGAGCTGCTGCGCGACAAGCGCGACGGCAAGGCCCTCACGCCCGACGAGCTGCGCGCGATCGCGTCCGGCATCGGCGACGGCGGGCTCTCCGACGCGCAGGTCGCCGCCTTCGCGATGGCCGTCTTCTTCCGGGGCCTGGATGCCGAGGAGCTGCCGGCCTTCACGCTCGGCATGCGCGACAGCGGCACGGTCCTCGACTGGTCCGACATCGAGGCGCCCGTGCTCGACAAGCACTCGACCGGCGGCGTGGGCGACAAGGTCTCGCTGATCCTCGCCCCGCTGATCGCCGCGTGCGGCGGCGTCACGCCGATGATCTCCGGGCGCGGCCTCGGCCACACCGGCGGGACGCTCGACAAGCTCGAGGCGATCCCCGGCTACAACGCGACGCCCGACGCCGCGCTGATGGGCCGCGTCGTCCGCGAGGTCGGCTGCGTCATCGGCGGCCAGACCGACGACCTCGCCCCGGCCGACCGCAAGCTGTACGCCATCCGCGACGCGACCGGCAGCGTCGAGGCGATCCCGCTGATCGTCTCCTCGATCATGTCCAAGTATCTCGCCGCCGGCCTGCAGTGCCTGGTCATGGACGTCAAGCACGGGGGCGGCGCGTTCATGGAGGCAGCCGACGACGCCCGCGCCCTGGCCCGCTCGATGGTCGA
>JAOPZG010000233.1 GCA_025964215.1 Conexibacter sp. | reverse complement strand
GTCGCGGACGCGTTGGCGCGCGTGGCCTTCGGCGTCGCAATCGGCCGGCGGGGCGGGTCGGCGAGGATCCGGCTGAGGCGGTCGATGCGCGTCGCGACGCGCTCCAGCGAGTCCGCCTGACCGATCCCGCCGGGCCGCTCGATCTCCCGCTCCTGCTTGCGGCGGGCGCCGGCGCGGGCGCGGACGCGCTGTACGGCGGCGTCGCGCTGGTAGGTCTCGGCGTCGGTGCCGATGGTGGGCCTGACCGTGGTGGGCACTGCGCGGCTCCTCAACGTCGGCGAGCTTGTCGTCCTGCTCAGCGGTCCATCGTAGATCGGCGCGATCGGCGGACGCAAGCGGCCGAGCGTCTAGCCTGACCGCTCCCGGCGATGAGCGAGCGCGAGTCCCTGACCCCACGGGTGGTGGAGGCCGTCGAGGCGCAGTTGCGCCGGCGGGTCTCGCCGCGCGCGCTGCGGCTGGCCTACCGGGTCGCCTACCTCGCGCTGCGCCCGTGGTGGTTCCTCACGCGGCCGCACACGACGGGGATGAAGGCGGTCGTGCGCTGCGGCGAGGAGGTCCTGCTCGTGCGCCACACCTACGCGCGGCGCGACCAGTGGGACATCCCGGGCGGCTTCGTGCGGCCCGGCGAGGAGGTCTCGGTCGCCCTGCACCGCGAGCTGGGCGAGGAGCTGGGCGTCGCGCCGCTGGAGGTCGTGCCGATCGCCGAGCTGCCCTCGCGCTTCGACCACAAGCGCGAGCGGCTCTTCGTCTTCGCGGTCGAGGTCGCGGCGGGGTCGGAGATCCGGCCGTCGGTGGCCGAGATCGCCGAGGTGCGCTGGGCGCGCCACGACGCGCTGCCGCCGCAGACCACCGTCTTCGCCCGCCGGATGATCGCCCGCTCCTACTGGGAGCTGTTCCGGTAGGGTTCCCGCGGTGGTGATAGCCCGATCGGGCTATCCTGTTCTCTGTCTGTAGGCCCCGTGGTGTGCGACCGCCGGGGGATAAACCTGCCCGTGGTGTGCGACCGCCGGGCTTCATCTCCGAGAGGATCATTTTCATGCCCGAAGCCGTCATCGTCGACGCCGTCCGGACGCCCGTCGGCCGAGCCTTCAAGGGCTCGCTCGCCTCGCTGCGTCCCGACGAGACCCTCGCGTTCGTGGTCGACCAGCTGCTCGAGCGCAACCCCGGCGTGGACCCGACCCAGGTCGAGGAGCTCATCGCCGGCTGCGGTCTCCCGCAGGGGCTGCAGGCCAACAACATCGCGCGCATCGCGGTGCTGCTGTCCGACCAGCTCACGCAGTCCACCAACGGCTCGACCGTCTCGCGCTACTGCGCGTCCGGCCTCGACGCCATCCGCAACGCCGCCAACGCGGTCGTCGCGGGCCAGGGCGACATCTACATCGCCGGCGGCGTCGAGTTCGTCTCGCGCTACAACGCCGCGCAGGAGGCCGCGCACCCGGAGGACCAGAACGAGCACCTCCAGGGCAACGACGGCCAGCCCAACGCCTACATCGCGATGGGCCTGACCGCCGAGAACGTGGCCGAGCGCTACGGCGTCTCCCGCGAGGACCAGGATCGCTACGCGCAGCGCTCGCAGGAGCGGGCGGTGGCGGCCCAGGAGGCCGGCGTGTTCGATCGCGAGATCGTCCCGGTCACGCTCGCCGACGGCACGGTCGTCAGCAAGGACGACGGGCCGCGCGCCTCGTCCACCTACGAGAAGCTCGCGACGCTGGAGCCGGCCTTCAAGCCCGGCGGCACCGTCACGGCCGGCAACTCGTGCCCGCTCAACGACGGCGCGGCCGCCGCGCTGATCATGAGCGCCGAGAAGGCCGCGGAGCTGGGCCTCAAGCCCCGCGCCCGGATCATCACGGCCGCCACGTGGGGCAACGAGCCCGAGTACATGGGCGTCGCCCCGATCGGTGCCATCAAGAAGGCGCTGGAGCGGGCGGGGATGTCGGCTTCCGACATCGACATCACGGAGCTCAACGAGGCCTTCGCGGCGCAGGTGCTGCCGATCGCCTCCGAGGTCGGGATCGACCTCGACGACCTCAACCCGCACGGCGGCGCGATCGCGCTCGGCCACCCCTTCGGGATGACCGGCGTGCGGATCATGACGACGCTGCTCAACGACCTCGAGACGCTCGACAAGACGATCGGCCTCGAGACGATGTGCGTCGCCCAGGGTCAGGGCGAGGCCCTGATCGTCGAGCGGCTGAACTAGCGAGTGGATCGGCGCTCATGACCTACAAGCTGCCTGAGATCGACGACGCGTTCTTCGAGGACGCGCCCGTCGTCATCCCCGCCACGGTCGAGCTGGACGCCACGCCCGACCGCGTCTGGGAGGTGCTGGGCAGCGACGAGATGTGGTCATGGGCGCCGATCATCGACCAGCTGGTCTGGACGACGCCGCGTCCGCAGGCCGCGGGCGCGATCCGTCGCCTGCGACTGCTGAAGCTCGTGACGATCGAGGAGGAGTTCTACCGCTGGGACGTCGGCCGCCGCGCGACGTTCCGGGTGGTGGAGCAGTCGCGCCGGGTCTTCGACGGCTTGGCGGAGGACTTCCTGCTCGAGCCGGGCGCGGGCGGCGGGACGCGGCTGACGTGGACGATGGCGGTCGCGCCGCGGGGGCTGCCGGCGCCGCCCCGGGTGTTGATCCCGGCGCTGGCGCGGGGGAACGCGCTGGCGATCGGCGGGATCAAGAAGCTGTTGTAGGAAGGATCCGCGCTGGGCGGTGTCCTGGCCGACATGGGGAACCCGGTCGGTCGGATGGTGTTGACGCTGCTCGTCGCGTGGGGATGCGCGCCGGCGGCCCTTGCGCGCGCGGCGGATCATCCCGTCGGGTTCCCGGTGGGGGCGTCGCCGTCCCAGTACGCGCCGGCGTCGGTCGAGGCGGCGGTAGGGGACACCGTGACGTTCAGCGGCGCCTTCGCGAGCCATCCGCTGGTCTGGAGCGACGGCGACTTCGCGACGCAGCCGAGCGGCACGACCAAGGCCTACGCCTTCACGAGGCCGGGGACGTTCACGTTCCACTGCCAGCTGCATCCCGGGTCGATGTTCGGGACCGTGCACGTCCCCGGGGATGCGTTCGCGACGCCGACCTTCTCGTGGGCGCCGGCGGCGCCGGTGACGCGGCAGGCCGTGACGTTCACGCCGGGGCCGTTCGCCGATCCGGACGGGTCGGTGGCGCGCTACGAGTGGGATCTCGACGGCGACGGGTTCTTCGAGACGTCCGGCGCCGCGCCCGCGCGGA
>JAOPZG010000205.1 GCA_025964215.1 Conexibacter sp. | reverse complement strand
TCGGCGCCACGATCACGCACCGCGTGCTGGCCCGCCTGTTCCACGAGCGCGGCGTCAAGCTCAAGCGCACGTCGCAGCTGAACGTCGGCGGCAACATGGACTTCTTCAACATGCTCGAGCGCGAGCGCCTCGAGTCCAAGAAGATCTCCAAGACCAACGCGGTCACGTCGGTCGCCGGCCTGGACATCCCGGCCGACGACGTGCACGTCGGCCCGTCGGACTACGTGCCGTGGCTCACGGACCGCAAGTGGGCGCACATCCGCCTCGAGGGCGAGGCCTTCGGCGGCGTCCCGCTGACCGCCGAGCTCAAGCTCGAGGTCTGGGACTCCCCGAACTCCGCCGGCATCGTCATCGACGCCGTGCGCCTCGCGAAGCTCGCGCTCAACAACGGCGTCGGCGGCCAGCTCGACGGCCCGTCCTCGTACCTCATGAAGTCGCCGCACACGCAGCGCCCGGACGACGAGGCGCGTGACGCGACCGAGAAGTTCATCGCGAAGTACGACCGCGCCAAGTCGCTGACCTCGCCCAAGGGCGCGGCCAAGCCGGCGCGTGCGCGCGCGGCCGCCAAGGCCTAGCGCCGAGGCGGGACTCCGGCTGCACCCGACGGCCCGCTCGCTCCGAGCGGGCCGTCATCGTTCAGGGGTGGTGCTCACGCGTCCGGCGCGGGAACCTCAGGCGTCCGGCGCGGGAACTCAGGTCTGTCGGCCAGCACGCCGCCTACGCGCGAGACGCTCTCGATCCAGGCTCGTGCGTCTGCGTCCACGGCATAGGCGACGAACAGCAGGTCCTCGACTCGGTCCTCGATCGGATCGTTAATCAGCGACTGATGGTGCGCCAGCTTGTTCCGCAACTGAACCGCCCTGTTCATCGGCCCTGCCAACTCATTGCGGTTCGCCGCATTGGGGAACGCCTTTGCAAGGGATCGCCGCCAAAGCTCCTCGTACGATCGACCGACCATCGCGGACCAGAAGCTGAAATAAAGCCCCGCGACGACGCGATCTTCCGTCGGCTCCTTCTTGGATCGCTTCAGCCGGCCGATGGCTTCGACAACTGCTTGGACCTGCTTGTCGCCGAGGAGATCGCGATCCGTCAGCCACGACTGCAGGGCGTTCGGGGCGGTATCGGCCTTGAGCTGGTGGTGGATCGCGTTGCGCACGACCACTTCGACGTGCCCGACGACCTCGAGCAGCGCGCCGCTGATGAGCGCGTTCCACTCGTACAGCCGTAACGCGCTCTCGATGTCACCTCCAGCCGCATCCTTGAAGACGTCGAACCGGAGAGGCGAGAGCCAACGGAGATAGCGCTCGGCGTGGTTGGACTGGTCCGCCATGATGGGCTAACGTAGCGAGCGGCCTCAGATTCGCCTATGTCCGCCTCGGCGGATATGCGTCTGGGGCCTTTCTATGTTCGCCGCGACCACGGTCAGGTTCCTCGTCGTATGCTGAGGCGGTGGATCCGCTGGCGATCGTCCAGGTCACGCCGTATCCGTGGGAGGATCGGCACGAGGTCAACACCTACGTCGCCCGGCTGAGCGAGGAGCTCGCCGGTCGCGGCCATCGGGTCGTCATCGCCGCGCCCTCGCGCGACGAGGAGGCGGTGCGGACGGCGCGGCGCGCGATCCGGGCCGGGGACGTGCTCGGCGCGCCCGGCGAGGTGCGGGTCCTGGCCGTCGGCGAGGTGCTGCCGGTGCCGAGCGCCACGAACGGCAACGGCGACGGCGGGTCGGGACGGCGGCGGCCCGCGGTGCCCATCGACGTCTCGCGGACGCTCGAGGAGCTGCTGACCGGCTCGGCCTTCGACCTCTGCCACGTCCACGAGCCGTTCGCGCCGTCGGTCGCCTCGGTCGCGCTGCGCCACTCGCGCGCGCTGAACGTCGGGACCTTCCACGCGCCGGCCGAGCGCGTCGTCGCCACGCAGGTCGCCCGCAAGCTCGTCACGCTCGTCTTCGGCCGCCTCGACGCGCGCCACGCCGCCTTCGGCGCGACCGCCGAGCTGCTGAACCGCTTCTTCCCCGCGAGCTACGAGATCGCGCGGCCCGGCACGGGCACGCCCCCCGCGCACGTGGAGCGCGCGCCCGACGCGCCGCTGCGGATCGTCTTCGTGGACGTCGAGGAGCGCCAGGCGCTCCGCGTCTTCCTGCGCGCGCTGCGCCGCCTGGACCTCGACCTGCCGTGGGAGGCGACGGTCGTCAGCGCGCAGGGCCCGTCCTCCTCGACGCCGCTGCGCGCCGAGCTGCGCGAGCGCGTCACGTTCACCGAGGACGGCGAGGACGCGGCGCTCGCGTCCGCCGACATCCTCGTCGCCGCCTCCGCCGGCCCGCGCGCCGCGCCCGCGCTCGTCATGCGCGCGATGGCCGCCGGCGCGATCCCTGTCCTCTCGCGGCTCCCGGTCTACGAGGAGCTCGCCGACGAGCACGGGCTGCTCTTCGAGGCGGCCGAGACCGAGGTCCTCGCCGGCCAGCTCCGCCGCCTGATCACCGACCCCGCCCTCCGCGCCCGGCTGCGCGACGGGGCTCCGGCCGAGCGCCCGTGGTCGGACCTGGCCGACGAGGTCGAGGCCTCCTACGCCCGCACCGTCGCGCGCCGCCACGACACCGCGGGCGACCCGGAGCTGTGGGCGTCGATGGCCAACCGCAAGCTCGTCGACGTCGACCAGCACATGCACACCGACCACAGCGGCGACTGCGCCACGCCGGTCGAGCACCTGCTGGCGACGGCGCGCGAGCAGGGCCTGGGCGCGATCGCGGTCACCGACCACAACGAGGTCTCCGGCGCGTTCGAGGCGCAGGAGAAGGCCGCGGAGTTCGGCGTCAAGATCATCATCGGCGAGGAGGTCAAGACCGCCTCGCAGGGCGAGGTCATCGGCCTCTTCCTCACCGAGAAGATCCCGCGCGGGCTGACGCTCGAGGAGACCGTCGCCGAGATCAAGCGCCAGGGCGGCCTCGTCTACGTCCCGCACCCCTTCGACCGCATGCACTCGGTGCCGGACTACGAGCACCTACTCAAGATCGTGGACGACGTCGACGCGATCGAGGTCTACAACCCGCGCGTCGCGATCGGCTCCTTCAACGAGGAGGCCGAGCGTTTCGCCGCCAAGTACCAGATCGTCCGGGGCGCCGGCTCGGACTCCCACGTCGCCGCGGGCCTCGGCTCGGTCCGGATCCGGATGCGGGACTTCGACGGCCCGGCCGAGTTCCTGGAGTCGCTGCGCCACGCGGAGATCTCCACGAAGTCGGGCACGCTGCTCTACGTCCAGGCCCTGAAGTTCCTGGAGACGAAGGCCACGCCGAAGGCGGCGCGGAGGGCCCGCCGCGACCGCCGCATCCGGCGCGCGAGTCGCCGACAGGGGACCGCATGAGAGACCAACGACGTCCACCGGCGACTTGCCCGGCGCGCAAGGGCTGATGCAGCCGCAGGGGCCGCCTCCGGGACCGTCGAATCTCGGATCGTCCATGCCCGCGACTGACGATGAGATCCGTGAGAAGTACCTCGAGCGCGCCATTCGCGAGCTCAACGGGCTGACCCGGGAGATCCAGGACTGCGACGCCTGTCCGCGCGGCGGGATCATGCCCGTGCTCGGCTCGGGCCATCCGCAGGCCGACGTGTTCCTGCTCAAGCACGCGCCGATGCCCTCGGAGGTCGAGGAGGGGGTCGCGTTCTACGGGCGCTCCGGCACCGCGCTGATGAAGGCGCTCAAGCGCCTGCAGGTCGATCCGCTCGCGGTCTACGGCACGCTCTGCGTGAAGTGCCCGGTCGGCGACCCGTCGCTCGCCGACCCCGCGTGCGTCGCGCGCGTGGTCGAGGAGCTGGCGATCGTGCAGCCGAAGGTCGTCGTCGTGATGGGCGAGGACGCGCTGAGCGCGCTCAACGACCTCGACGTCCCGCTGGCGAAGCCGCTCGAGTACGTCCCGGGCGCGCGCCAGCAGCTCACACCGTCGATCGACGCGATCGTCACCCCGAACATCGACGAAGCACTCGACGAGGAGGACGCCAAGCGCGCCTTCTGGTCCGCCTTCCGGGTCTTGGGCGAGTGGTACGCGGACCTGCCGCCGTATTAGCCCTACTCGCGGCGGCGCAGGCCTACGTCCTGGCCGCGCCGTCCCTGCCGGAGATCGGGGACGTCGACACGTCGATCCTCGTCGCCTGCACGGTGGGCTCCGCGTGCATCTTCATCTGCCTCGCGGCGGTCGTGCCGGTCTCGGACTCGCCGCCGCTGCTGTGGATCCTGGCGATCGGCGCGTTCGGGCTGGTCGCGGGGCTCAACGTGGCGGACGTCGGCGCGGGCGCGACGCCGATCGAGGCGATCGCCTACGCGGCCTTCGGCGCGATCTTCGCGGTCGGGCTGCTCGCGCCGTCGCTGGCGCTGGCGCTGCCGGTCTTCGTCGCGGGGATCGACCTGATCTCGACCTTCGCGGGCGGGCCGAGCGAGATGCTGGCCAACGCCGGCCAGACGCAGCCGGGCGATCCGCTCTCCCTGGAGATGCCGGACTGGGGCAACGGGCTGCCGGCCGGGCGCCTGGGGATCTCCGACGTCGTCTTCGCCGGCGTCTTCCTGGTCTTCGCGCGCCGCTACGACCTGCGGCCGCGCGCGACCGCGGTCGCGCTGTGGGTGGCGACGGTCGTGGCGATCGCGCTGAAGGTCGCCTTCGACGCGGCGATCCCGGTGCTGCCGCTGCTGGCCGCGGCGTACTTCCTGGTGAACGTCGACAAGCTGCCGGCGCTGCTGCGCGCGGCGAACGCGCCGTCGGCCTAGGTCTGCGGTCCCGCCCGGCGGCCCGTGATCGACGGGTAGTCGCCCTCGCGCGTGAAGAGCTCGACGCCCTGCGCGATCCGGCCCTCGCGCAGCTCGTAGAAGCCGCCGAGGTGCCACGTGTCGCGGCCCTCCTCGATGACGACCCAGATCGTCACCTGCTTGCCGTCGGCGACGACGCCGCGCGGGTCGATGCGGGTCCGGCCGCCGTGCAGGCGGTGCGCGGTGACGTAGTCGATCGCGCGGTCGAAGCGGTCGTCGCTGTGCGGCCAGCGGATCACGGCCTGGTCGTGGAGCTGCGCGAGCGCGCCGTCCCAGTCGTCCTTGCGGATGGCGCGCCAGAGGCGCTCGACGGCGTTCACGAGCCGCCCATGAGCAGGACGATCTTGCCGAGCTTGCCGCCGGCCGCGAAGCGCTCGTAGGCGGCGGGGGCGTCGTCGAGGGCGTAGGTCTCGGCGATCGGGACGGCGATCGCGCCGCGACGGGCCAGCGGCAGGACGTGGCGCTCGACCTCGCGGGCGGCCAGCGCCTTGTCCTCGAAGGAGCGCCCGCGGAGCATCGAGGCGCTGATCCGGCCGCGCTTGCCCATCAGCGCGCCGAGGTTGAGCTCGCCCTTGGCGCCGGCGGAGATGCCGATGACGACGATCCGGCCGAGCGTGTTGAGGGCCTTGACGTCGGCGGGGAGGTTGGGCGCGCCGACGAGCTCGAGGACGACGTCGAAGGGGCCGTGGCCGAAGGCGTCGTCGGGCGTGGCGACGGTGTGCGCGCCGAGGGCGGCGATCGCCTCGTGGTGGTCTTCGTTGCGGACGCTCGCGACGACCTCGGCGCCGGTCGCGACGCCGAGCTGGATCGCGGCGGTCCCGACGCCGCCGGCGGCGCCGGAGATCAGCAGGCGCTCGCCGGACCGCAGGCCGCCCTGCGTGAAGAGCGCGTCGTGGGCGGTGGTGAAGACCTCGCTGAAGCCGCCGGCGTGCGGCCAGTCCAGCGCGTCCGGGACCGGGACGAGCAGGCGCTCGTGGACCGCGAGGAGCTCGCCCTGGCCGCCGCCGCCGACGAAGCCCATGACGCGGTCGCCGACGTTGAAGCGCGTGGCGTCCTGGCCGAGCTGCGCGACCTCGCCGGCGACGTCGAGGCCCGGGATGTCCTGCGGCCAGCCGGGCGGCGCGGGGTAGAGCCCGCGCTTCTGCATCATGTCGGCGCCGTTGAGCGCGGCGGCGCGGACCCGGATCAGCACCTCGCCGTGGCCGGCCTCGGGCTCGGGGTGGTCTTCGACGACGATCTCGCCGTCGCGGACGGTCGCGGCGCGCATGTGCTGGAACCTACCCAACGCGCGCCCGCGACCCTCCAGGGGGTCAGACCCCCTTGAGGGTGGTCGAGGGTTGCGGCGGGCGGGGCGCCTTACCTCCGAGGGAATCGACGGGACGCGAGCGCGGCGGGAGATTGGTCGGCATGACCACCGCTCCTCCTCCCCACTCCGCGCTGGCCGTCCTGCTCACCGGGACGTTCATGGCCAGCCTCGACACCGCGATCGTCAACGTCGCCGGGCCCGCGATCCAGGCCGACGTCGGCGTCTCGGGCGCCGCGTTGCAGCTCGTGATCTCCGGCTACGCGCTCGCCTACGCCGCGCTGCTGATCACCGGCGCGCGGCTCGGCGACGACCACGGCCACCGCCGGCTGTTCCTCGCCGGGCTCGCCGGGTTCACGTTGATGTCCTTGCTCGCCGGGCTCGCGTGGTCGACGCCCGTGCTGATCGCCGCGCGGATCGGCCAGGGCGTCGCCGCCGCGGCGATGGGGCCGCAGGTCATGACCGTGATCCAACTCCGATACGAAGGCGCCGCGCGGATGAAGGCC
>JAOPZG010000179.1 GCA_025964215.1 Conexibacter sp. | reverse complement strand
GTGAGCACGTCGCCGAAGCGGGCCTGCTCGCGCCGCAGCCAGGCGAGCGGATCGCGGTGGAAGGCGAGCGTCTGGGCGAGGCGGCCGGCGCGCGGCCCGGGCGGAAGGACGAGAGGCACGTCTGCCGCCGTACCCGCCGCGGCCCTTCGGGCAGCGCGGATGCGCCCTGACGACGAGCCCGCGATTTCGGCTCGGCCCCGACGGGGACGCCACGGGCATGGACACCACCAAGCCCCTCGCCGTGGTCACCGGTGCCTCGAGTGGCATCGGGTACGAGCTGGCCAAGCAGTTCGCGACCAACGACTACAACCTGCTGATCGCCGCCGAGGACGCCGAGCTCCAGACCGCCGCCGCCGAGCTGCGGGCGCTCGGCGCCGACGTCGAGGCCGTCCAGGTCGACCTCACCTCGAACGGGGGCGTCGACGAGCTCTACGCGCGCATCGTCGCCACGGGTCAGCCGGTCGACGCGCTCGCCCTCAACGCCGGCATCGGCGCCGGGGGCTCGTTCGCCGGACCCGACGAGGACCGCACGCCCCTGGAGCAGGAGCTCGCGATCGTCGACCTCAACGTCCGCTCGACCGTCCACCTCGCCAAGCACGTCCTCACCGACATGGTCGCCCGGGACGAGGGCCGGGTGCTCTTCACCTCCTCGATCGCCTCGACCATGCCGGGCGCGTTCCAGGCGGTCTACAACGCGTCGAAGTCGTTCGTGCAGTCCTTCGCGCTCGCGCTCCGCAACGAGCTCAAGGACACCAACGTGACGATCACCGCGCTGATGCCCGGGCCGACCGACACGGAGTTCTTCGAGCGCGCCGACATGCTCGACACCAAGGTCGGCGCCGGCGACAAGGACGACCCGGCCGACGTCGCCCGCGACGGCTTCGAGGCGCTGATGGCCGGCAAGGAGCGCGTCGTCTCCGCCTCGCTGAAGACCAAGGCCCAGGGCCGCGCCGGGCGCTTCCTGCCCGACAGCGCCAAGGCCGAGATGCACCGCAACATGGCCGAGCCCGGCTCCGCCCCCAAGAGCTAAGGTCCCGGAGGGGTCGATTCGCCACCTGGCCCGCGAGCGTCACGCGCCCTCCTCCCAGCCCGCCAGGTCGGCCAGCCACGCGGCGGCCGAGCCGTCCGACGGCGCGCGCCAGTCGCCGCGGGGCGAGAGCGAGCCGCCCGCGGAGACCTTCGGACCGTTGGGGAGCGCCGAGCGCTTGAACTGTGCGAAGCCGAAGAAGCGCTCGCAGAAGGCCTCGAGCCAGCGCCGGATCTCCGGCAGGTCGTAGGCGCCGCGCTTGGCCTCCGGGAACCCGGGCGGCCAAGCGCCGGCGTCCACGTCCCGCCACGCGTGCCAGGCCAGGAAGCCGATCTTCGACGGCCGCATGCCGTAGCGCAGCACGTGGAAGAGCGTGAAGTCCTGCAACGCGTACGGGCCGACCCTCGACTCGGTGGACTGCAGCTCGTCGCCGGGCACGAGCTCGGGGCTGATCTCGGTCTCGAGGATCGCGCCGAGCACGCCGAGCACCTGCTCGTCGAACTGGCGGCTGGAGATCACCCAGCGGAGCAGGTGCTGGATCAGCGTCTTGGGCACGCCGCCGTTGACGTTGTAGTGGCTCATCTGGTCGCCCACGCCGTACGTCGCCCAGCCCAGCGCGAGCTCCGAGAGGTCGCCGGTCCCGAGCACGATCCCGCCGCGCTGGTTGGCGATCCGGAACAGGTAGTCGGTGCGCAGCCCGGCCTGGACGTTCTCGAAGGTCACGTCGTAGACCGGCTCGCCGGCGGCGAACGGATGGCCGATCTCCTCGAGCATCAATCGCGCCGCGGGCGTGATGTCGAGCTCGGCCTTCGTGATGCCGAGGGCGTCCATCAGCTCGTGGGCGTTGCCCTTCGTCCCCGCGCTGGTCGCGAAGCCGGGCAGCGTGAAGCCCAGGATGTCGCTGCGCGGGCGCCCGGCGCGATCCATGACCTGCGCGGCGACGATCAGCGCGTGCGTGGAGTCCAGGCCGCCCGAGACGCCGATGACGACCTTCGGGTCGCCGATCGCCGCCAGCCGCTGCTGCAGGCCCGCGACCTGGATGTTGTAGGCCTCGTAGCAGTCCTGCTCCAGGCGCGCCGCGTCGGAGGGCACGAACGGGAAGCGCTCCAGCGCGCGGCGCAACCCGAGGTCGGCGTCGCGCGGCGGCTCCAGCGTGAACGCGACGCGCCGGAACGCGCCGGTGCGCGCCGCGTGCGTCCGGCGGTTGTCGTCGAAGCTCCCCATCCGCAGCCGCTCCTGGCGCAGCAGGTCGAGGTCGACGTCGGCCACCGAGCGGCGGTCGCCGTCGGGGAAGCGATCGGTCTCGGCCAGCAGCACGCCGTTCTCATACACCATGGTCTGGCCGTCCCACGAGAGGTCGGTCGTCGACTCGCCCTGCCCCGCGGCGGCGTAGACGTAGGCGGCCAGGCAGCGCGAGGACTGCGCCCGGCAGAGCAGCTTGCGGTCCTCGGCGCGGCCGATCGTGATCGGGCTGCCCGACAGGTTGAGCAGGACCGTCGCGCCGGCGAGCGCGGCCTCCGAGCTCGGCGGCACCGGCACCCACAGGTCCTCGCAGACCTCGACGTGCAGGACGAGGCCGCCGACGTCCTCGGCGGCGAAGAGCAGGTCCGGGCCGAACGGCACGTCCACCCCGCCGACCCGGATCCCGCCGCCGCGCTCGTCGTCGCCGGGCGCGAGCTGGCGGCGCTCGTAGAACTCGCGGTAGGTCGGCAGGTAGGACTTCGGCACGACGCCGAGGATCCGCCCGCGATGGACGACGACGGCGCAGTTGTAGATGCGGTTGCGATGGTGCAGCGGCGCGCCGACGACGAGGACGGGAAGCAGCTCCTCGGAGCCGGCGAGGACCGTGGCCAGCGCGTCCTCGACGCCGTCGAGCAGCGTGTCCTGCAGGAGCAGGTCCTCGATCGAGTAGCCCGACAGCGTCAGCTCCGGGAAGACGGCGACCGCGACGCCCTCCTCGTGGCACGCTCGCGCTTGGCGCAGGATCGCCTCGGCGTTGGCCGGCGGGTCGGCGATCGCCGTGGCCTCGGTGCACGCGGCGATCCGGGCGAAGCCGTGGCGGTAGAGGTTGCGGAAGCTCATCGCAGGCCGCGCAGCGCGCTCGCCGCGTCGGTGATCTCCGCGCGCATGTTGCTCTCCAGCATCTCGAGCGCCGCGTCG
The DNA here is from genome assembly GCA_025964215.1 of Conexibacter sp. Classification (GTDB taxonomy): domain Bacteria; phylum Actinomycetota; class Thermoleophilia; order Solirubrobacterales; family Solirubrobacteraceae; genus Baekduia. The sequence continues at coordinate 529 of JAOPZG010000179.1, read as the reverse complement.
GCGAGGCCCGGGTGGATGTGGGCGACGGCGTCGCGCGGGACGGTCACGCGCAGGTGGCGGATGTAGGCGTCGAGCGCGGAGTACAGGATGCACTGCTGTCGTTGACGGAGACCAGGCACGCGCCGGCCTCCTCGGCGTGGTCGATGAGCTCCGCCATGGGCTCGATCACCGAGCGCACCGAGTCGCGCAGCGGCTCGGCGTCGTCGTGCTCGTAGCGGTTGATCATGTCGACCACGATCAGGGCGGAGCGGGGCATCAGCCGGTGCCCTACCCCATCGCGACGCTCCCGCATGCAGCGGGCTCGCGCGCGGGTAACGCGGCGTCGATGCCCGCCGACTCCACCCGGTCGCCGCGACTCGCCGGCCGCCGCGTCCTGATCACCGGGGCCAGCTCCGGCGTCGGGCTCGAGGCCGCCCGGCGCTTCGCCGCCGAGGGCGCCCGGCTCGCGCTGCTGGCTCGCGGCGCGGACGCGCTGGAGGAGATCCTCGCCGCCGAGCGGCTCTACGCCGTGCTGGTCCCGGTCGACCTC
>JAOPZG010000144.1 GCA_025964215.1 Conexibacter sp. | reverse complement strand
CGTCGGCGCCGTTCGCACCGTTGGCGCCCGCCGGCCCGACCGGGCCCTGGGCGCTGCCGTTCTCGTCGACGACCTTCGTCCGGGTCGCCGTCAGCGGCTGCGCGTCGGCCGCGTAGAGCTTGTGGTTGACCTGGTCGATCGCGATCTCGTAGCCGAGGACGATGCCCGACTTGAGCTCGACGGTGCTCGCCGCGTACTGCGCGCCGGACTTGGTGACCGTCGCGGCGCGGATCGTGCCCGAGCTCATCTCGGAGATGTACACCGTCTTGGTCACGTCGTCGACGGCGGTCGCGATGACGCGGCCGTAGGTCGGGATCGTGAGCACGACGGCGTCGTCGGCCGGGTCGGCGTCCTCGGCGATGACCGTGACGACCTGGCCGCTGAGGCTCGTGACGTAGACGATGCCGCGGGAGCTGTCGACGGTGACGGCGTTCGGCGCGCCGGCGACGGGGATCGTCTTGACCAGGGTGTTGGTCGAAGCGTCGATCACCGAGACGCTGTTGCCCGTCGAGTTGGCGGTGAAGACGCGGTGGGTGACCGGGTCGTAGCCGGGCCGCGAGTCGTCCTGGTCGACGCCGCCGCTCTGCGTGTCGATCGTCGCGGTCGGCTGGTTGCCGGCCTGCGTCGCGACGTTCGGGTTGGTGGTGTCGATCGTCGTCAGGTCGAAGACGAGGACGTCGCCGAGGTTCGGCGCGGCGAACGTGCCGGCGAACAGGCGCTTGCCGGTCTGGTCGATCGCGATGTCGTCGACGCCGGGGGCGTTGAGGCGGGCGATGACCTTCTTCTGCTTGACGTCGACGACCGCGATGTAGCCGGTCGTCGCGTTGTAGTTGGCCACGAACGCCAGCGGCGAGCCGTTGGAGGCCGGGAGGTCGGTCGCCGTGTAGACGCGCGGCGTGCGCACGCGGGAGAACGCGGCGGTCGTGCCGTCCGGGTTGCGCGTGATGACGTCGGCGTTGGTCGGCGCGGCCGCCGAGGACCTGTAGATCGCAACGGAGCCCGTGCGCGTCTGGGTGGTGACGATCCACGGATCGGCGGGCGCGAGCGGATCGGGCGCCACCGCGACGCCGTACGGGTTGTTCGCGGTGCCGCGGTTGGTCGCGGACGCGACGCCCGAGGCGTTGTAGTTGCCGAACGCGTACCCGCCGCCGGCGACGCCGTCGATGCCGAGCAGGTTGGTGAACGAGTAGTTCTTCAGGAACGCGTTGTTGGTGGTGGTGAACGAGACGACCTTGCCCGTGGAGGGCTGCGTGATCTGCGTGTAGCTGTAGTCGGCGCGGGCCGTGGCCGGGATGAGCGCCAGGACGGCCAGCGCGCCCAGCGCGCTCAGCGCCCGTCGGGGGTACGTGAGGGTCAAGAGGAAGCTCCTTGAGGGGTTGGTTCGCCGAACCCTACACCAGTTGTTAGGGCACCCTTACTTCTGCGCTACGATGCCCCGCATGTCCGCCCCGTCGCGCCTCCACCTGCCTCTGCTCGCCCTCGTCGCCCTCGCGCTGCTCGCCCCGGCCGCCGCCCGGGCCGATCCCGTGACCTACGTCAACCCGGGCACCGGCGCCGCCGTGACGCTGGGCTCCGGCGTCCACGCGCCGGGCGGGCGGGTCGAGATCTCCGGCAGCGGCTTCGTCCGCGACCACGGCACGGGCCGCCCGATCGTCGCGATCAAGCCCGACGAGCAGGACGCGCACGCCGAGATCGCGCGCTGGAGCGCGGGCGGGCCGAGCGCGCTCGCGCCGATCGACGTCGGCGGCGGCGAGTGGGTCCTGGCCTTCGTGGTCGACCTGAACGGCGACTTCAGCGGCTGGATCGACCTCCCGAAGGACCTCGCGCTCACCGGCCCGGGCGCCGGCGCCAACGCGGGCCAGCACGTCCTGCGGATCCTCTCGGGGCTGCTCAGCACCGACGACGCGAGCCCGACGCAGCCGATCAACCTCGGCGCCTGGTTCTCGACCGTGGACTTCACCTATGGGTTGCTCAGCGCGAGCGGGGCGTTCTACCGCGGGGACGTCTTCCCGGCTGGCTCCTCGCTCGCGCCGCGCGGGGGCGCGTTCGCGCCGAGCACGGCGGTCGGCGTCCTGCTCGACGGCGCGCCGTACTCCGCGACGGCGATCACCACCGACGGCAGCGGCGCGATCCCGGCCGCCGCGCGGCTGAAGGTCCCCGCCGACGCCGCGCCCGGCCGGCATGCGTTCGCGCTGCGCACCGGGACGACCGAGCTGACCCAGCCGTTCATGGTCGCCGCGCCGCCGGCCGCCGCGCTGGCGAGCCCGACGGTGGCGCCGGGCAAGGCCATCACCTTGACCGCGACCGGCTTCCGCGGGATCGGCGGCGGCGGGCAGAAGGTCGCGGTGATGCTCGGGACGCTCGGCGTCAAGGCGTGCCTGACGGCCGACGCGAGCGGCGCGCTGTCGGGCAGCGCGCCCATGCCGGCCGACGCGACGACGGAGACGGCGAGCCCGGTGCGGCTGCTGGCGGGCACGTCGTGCGTGCCGGGCGGCGAGCAGGACGATCTGCCCGGACGCGTCGTCGCGCTCCCGGTGACGGTCGCGCCGGATCCGGTGGTCGATGCTCCGATCGCGCCCGGGACGCCGCTGCCGGCGCCGGTGATGCTCCC
>JAOPZG010000141.1 GCA_025964215.1 Conexibacter sp. | reverse complement strand
GGGCTCGCGCTTCTCCGCGAAGGCCGCGAGCCCCTCGGCCGCCTCGGCCGAGCGGAAGACCGCGGCGCCCAGGTCGGACTCCAACACGTAGGCCTCCTCCAGCGGCAGGTCCGCCCCGCGCGCGACGGCCTCCTTGATCGCCTGCACGGCGAGCGTCCCGTTGCCGGCGACCTGGAGCGCGAGGTCGAGCGCCGCGTCGTCCAGCGCGTCCCGCTCCACGATCCGGTTGACCAACCCCATCGACAACGCCTCGCCGGCCGGCACGAGCCGCCCGGTCAACAGCATGTCCATGGCATGGACGTACGCGATCTGCCGCGGCAGCCGCGACGTCCCGCCGCCGCCGGGGTAGACGCCCCAGCGGCACTCGGGCAGCCCGAAGCGTGCGGTCGGGACGCTCAGCCGCAGGTCGGCGCAGGTCAGCAGCTCCAGGCCGCCGCCCAGGCAGTCGCCGTTGACCGCCGCGATCACCGGCTTGTACACGGGACCCGCGGGGCCCTTGAGGTAGCAGCCCTCGTTGTCGCGCGGACCCAGCTCCCCCGACTGCAGGCGCGGGATGAAGGACTTCAGGTTGGACCCGACGCAGAACGCGCGCTCGCCCGCGCCGGTGATCACGCCGGCGCGCAGCTCCGGCTCGTCGCGCAGCCGCGCCCACGCGTCCGCCATCGCCGCCATCGACTCCGGCTCGAACGCGTTGAGCGCCTCCGGCGCGTCGAGCGTGATCCACAGGACGACGTCCTCGCGGACCTCGACGCGCACGGCCATCGGCTTAGCCCACCAGGACCTTCAGCGAGCTCTCGCGATCGAGCTGCGCCAGGAACGCCTCGGGGGTCTGGTCGAGCGGGAAGTGATGGGAGATGAACGGCTCGGCCTGCACCGACCCGTTCGCCAGCGCCGCGATGACCAGCGGGAACTCGTCCTTGTAGGCGAAGGACCCCCGAACGCTCAGCTCCTTCTCGACGATCCGGTCGGGGACCAGCTCGATCCGCTGGCCGTACATCGCGGTGAGCACGACGGTGCCGCCGTGGCGCACGCACTTCAGCGCGTCCTTGAACGCGGCCGCGACGCCGGCGCAGTCGATCACGACGTCGACCCGCGCGCCGAGGCCCATGCCGCCCGGGCCGGTCAGCGCGCGCATCTCCTGCGTGGTGTCCTGGACGAGCGGGTCGATCACGACGTCTGCGCCGAGCGCGAGCGCGCGCTCGCGGCGCAGCGGCGAGGGGTCGGAGAGCACGATCGTGCCCGCGCCGCGCAGCTTCAGGAAGCGCACGACGCCGAGGCCGATCATCCCGCCGCCGAGGACGAGCACGACGTCGTCTGCCTGCGCGTCCGCGATCCGGACCGCACGCAGCGAGACGGCAAGCGGCTCGATCAGCGCGCCGGCGCGGTCGTCGACCGCCTCGGGCAGGACGAAGACCGTCTCGCCGAGCGTCGCGCGCGGGACGAGCACGCGCTCGGCGAACGCGCCGGGCGAGCCGTAGCCGATGTTGTCGGCGACGCTCGACTCGCAGAGGTGGACGTCGCCGGCGAGGCAGCGGTCGCAATGGCCGCACGGCGTGAGCGGGCGGACCGTGACGCGGTCGCCGACCGCGACGCCCTCGACGCCCGGCGCCTGGAGCACCACGCCGCAGAACTCGTGGCCGAGCACCTGGCCCGGCACGGCGGCGAAGCCCTTGTTGTAGCTGTGCAGGTCCGAGCCGCAGATCCCGCAGTTGGCGACCTCCACGACCAGCTGGCCGTCGGCCGCCTCGGGCTCGGGCCGCTGCACCACCACGAGCTCGTGGGGCGCCCGCCACTCGACTGCCTGCATCCTCGTTCCGCCTCCTGTGGGTGATGACCGGACTCCATCTGAGCGGATGGCGCGCGCGGGCGGACGGCGGGGCGCGCGCGTCGTTGTCGAAGCCTCCAGTCGCCCGCGCCGCGCGCCCGGGCCGCGGAGCGCGCGCCCGCCAGGATGGACGCCATGACCACCGCGACCGACACGATCCAGGCCGTCGTCTTCGACTGGGACGGCACCCTGATGGACTCCAAGTCCGCCCTCCTGGCCAGCTACCACCAGGCGACGACCGAGGTCCTCGGCGAGGCGTTCCCGGTGCGGGAGGCCGACATCGACGAGATCGTCCAGCTCCGCGCCAAGGAGTCGTTCACGATCATCAGCAAGGGCGATCCCGAGCTCTACGCGCAGATCGCCGCCGCGTTCCAGCGCGCCTACGCCGCCAACGCGCAGACCACGCAGCCGTTCCCCGGCACGATGGAGATGCTCGAGGCGCTGCGCGCGGCCGGCGTGAAGATCGGCATCGCGACCTCGAAGGCCCGCGCGCGGATGGACCTCGAAGGCGAGCGCACCGGCATCAACGCGCTCGTCGACTTCGCGATCACCGGCGACGACGTCACCCACGCCAAGCCGCACCCCGAGGCCGTCTCCTCCTCGATCGCCGGCCTCGGCGCCGACCCGAAGCGCACCCTCTACGTCGGCGACGGCCCCAACGACGTCATCGCCGGCCGCGACGCCGGCGCCATCACCGTCGGCGTCACCTTCGGCTTCCACCCGGCCGAGATGCGCGACGAGCGCCCGGACCACGTGATCGAGACGCCGGCGGCACTCGTGGCGCTCGCGCGCCCATAGGGGTTCGCCGCGCTGTCGCCCGCGGTCGTCCGCCAACGCCGGGGCGCGGGTGCTTCGCCACCGGATCTCCGGTCGATGGCACTTGGACGTTGGGATGCAACGTCCTGGTGCCATCGGTCTCGTGGAAGAGACCTCATGGGTCCTTTTCTCGAGACGGACCCCGGCGGACGACCCGCGGCGGTGGCGGCGCCCCGCCCCTCGCCCCTAGCCCGTGATGTCCACGACGATGCGCGAGCCGCCGGTCTCGCCGCGTTGCACGCGGGAGACGCCGGCGACGACGTCCTCGAGGCCGATGACGTCGCCGACGACGCGGGGCAGGACGAGCGAGCCGGAGGCCAGGGCCTCGACCATCAGGCGGACGTCCTCGGGCTCGTTGCCGTAGGAGCCGACGACCTCGCGCTCGCGCAGGACGAAGGTCATCAACCTGCCCGCGACGGTCTTCGCGTCCGACAGCCCGACGATCACCGCGCGGCCGCGGTCGTCCAACGACCGGACCGCGCCCTCGACGCTCGACTCGCGGCCGACGAACTCCAGCGCCACGTCGACGCCGCCGAGCTCGGTGATCCGCTTGAGCGCGACGTCGGGATGCAGCGCCTCGTCGGCGCCGGTCTCCAGCGCCCACTCGCGCGCCTCGGGCCGCGGGTCGACCGCGACGACCGATGAGGCCCCGAGCCACTTCGACAACCCGACCGCGCTGAGCCCCAGCCCGCCCGTCCCCCAGACCGCGACGCGCGAGCCCTCCGTCACGCCGCCGCGCTCGCGGACCGCGTGGTAGGCCGTCGCGACCGAGTCGGTCGCCACCGCGGCGAGCTCGTCGCTCAGCGTGTCGGGCAGCTCCACCAGGTTGCGGACCGGCACGACCGCGAGGTCGGCCCAGCAGCCCTCGACGTCTGCGCCGATGCACAGCCGCTCCCGGCACATGACCGACCAGCCGCCGAGGCAGCGGTCGCACTTCATGCAGGTCACGAGCGGCATGATCGCCACGCGCGTCCCCGCGGCCGGGCCGACGGTGTCCGGCCCCAGCGCCTCAACGCGCCCCGCCGGCTCGTGCCCCAGCACGATCGGCATGAACCGCGTGCGCGCCGTGCCGTCGAGGACGAAGTGCACGTCGGAGCCGCAGATCCCGACCTTGGAGAGCGAGATCAGCGCCTCGCCCGGCCCCGGCTCGGGCTCGGGCCAGTCGTCGTGGACCGCGAGCCCGGACTCGCTCAGGACCGCTGCGCGCATCAGGCGACGTCCGCGATCACGGGGGCGAACGCGAACGTCTGTGCCGGGTTGGACACCAACATGCGCTGGATGTCGGCGTCGGCGACGCCCTCCTGGCGCAGCCACGGCACGAAGCGCCACAGGAGGAACGTGAAGCCCGGGCCGCCGCCGTAGGACGTGAAGTAGCTGCGCCGCGCGATGTCGGAGCCGAGCACGATCCGGTCCGCGTAGCCCTCCTCGCACAGCCGCTTGATGAACAGCACGCGCTGGAGGTCGGGCTCGTAGCGCTCCTTGGAGATGCAGTCGTAGCCGATCCGGAAGCCGGCCTCGACGACCTTCAGGTGGTCCTCCCACACGAGCCGCCGGTCCTGGTGGCCGATCACGACGTGCTCGGGGTTCGCGCCCGCCTCGAGGAAGATCCGGACCTGCTCGAGCGGGACCGTGCCCGCCGTCGTGTGCGTGGTGATCGGCGCGCCGGTCTCCTGCTGCACGCGCGAGGCGAGGCGCAGCATCCGCTCCTCGTCGGGGTGGACGGCCTCGCGCCCGGTGCCGACCTTGATGACGCCCGCGCGCACCTCCGGCGCCTCCGGGAAGCCCTCGGTGAGGTCGCGGACCATCTCGTGGTGGAGGTCGTCGTCGGAGATCGCCCCGACGTCGAGCACGCCGCGCCAGTAGCCCTCCATGATGTGCCCGGTCGCGGCGACGACGTGGACGCCCGCGCGCCGCGAGATCTCCGCGAGCTTGCCGGCGTCGCGCCCGTACTCCGGGCACGAGACCTCCAGCATGGCGTTGCCGCCCGACTGCTTGAACAGCAGCAGCTCCTCGACGGACTTGCCGACGTCTGAGAGCTCCATGTCGGCCAGGCCCTCGGGCGTGTCGGCGAGGTGGTCGCCGGCCTTGCAGATCAGGTGCTCGTGGGCGTTGGTCACCCCCAGCTCGGCCGGGTCGATGTCCCCCAGGACGGTCCTCACGAAGCTCATTCCGAGCCCTCCCCTGCGCGGGTCCGGCCGAGCGTGAGGAGGAAGTCCTCGTGGCACTCGAACCAGACGGTGTGGTAGCTGTCGACCAGCGGCGAGACGAAGTAGCGCTGGTCGTTGTCGAGCTGCTCCAACGCAGCCCCGAGGCGGTCGCCATAGCGGCCGAAGCGCTCCGCGGCGGTCGCGGCGCGCTTGAGCACCGGCGCCGCCTGCTCGTGGAGCGTCTCGATGCGGTCGATGAGCGCGAAGCGCGTCGCGTCGTCGGCGGCCTGCTGCCACTTCGCCGAGACGGTCTTGACCTGCGCGTTGACGGCCAGGAAGCCCTCGTAGTGCGTGGCGATGTCGCCGAGCATCGCGGCGTCGTGCGCGGCGGCGATCTCCGCGGCGTGGCGGTCGCGCCCCGCCTCGGTCAGGACCCAGCCGGGCCGCTTGCGCGACGGGCGCTGGAGCGCCAGCTCGGCCGCCTCCAGCTCGGCGAGCTCGCGCTCGATCTCGAGCGCCTCCAGGCCGGTGGCGATCGCGATCGCCTCCGGCGCGGCGATGCCCTTGATCCGGATCGCGTGCAGGACGGCGTTCATGCCGCGACCCCGGCGCTGAGATCGGCCCACGGGCGCTCGCCGGCCTCGCGCCGGATGGCGTCGATGTCGGCGCGCTTCAGCGACGACCCGCGACCGCTCAGCAGCCGCGAGTGCTCCTGCGCGTAGCGGTAGAGCGCCTCGGCCTCGGGGTCGTCGAAGCGCCACTTCACGGCCGCCTCGTCGATGTGCCGCCACGGGGACTTCAGCAGCGGTGTGTCGAGCGCGCGGGCGCGCTCGTTGAGCTCCTCCTGCGTCAGGCGGCCGGCGGCGGTCGTGATCTTCCCCGCCTTGGCCGGCAGCGACCACGTGCCGCGGCTGTCGCTCAACCCGTTCGGGTTGACCCGCAGCGAGTAGTCGTGCTCGCGCAGCACGTCGGCCGGGACGAGCTCGCCGCTGCGCCCCGCCGCCGGCAGCGGGCCCTGGCCGCCGCTGCGGCGCCAGACGCCGTAGGTGATCGGGTGCAGGTAGTACTCGCTCTGCCCGCCGCGCAGGCCGGCGAGCGCGGCGAACTTGTCGACGTACGCGTCGTAGGCGTACTCCTCGTTGTAGAGGTCCCACAGCCGCCGCGTGCGGTCGTCGACGTAGTCCCAGTCGGCCGCGTCGTAGACGCCGGCGATCATCGCCAGGTCGACCGGCGCGCGCAGGTACGTGCTGATGCCCGCCTCGACCATCTGCGTGGCGTCCATCTGCGCGAAGCGCGAGTAGAGCTGCCGCGTCGCCGCGTGGATCTGCGCCGTGAGCGTGTCGAAGGTCTCGACCAGCTCCGCGCGCGAGCCCATCCCGACCGGCAGGTAGCGGTCGGTGAGCGCGTCCGAGGTGTAGAGGCCGACGCCGACGACTCGGTCCTGGTAGGCCTCGGGCACCGAGTACGGCGTGCCCCAGTCGGTGATCTCCAGCTGCACGCCGTCGGTGATGACGGTCATCGTGAGGTTGGCGTAGGGCAGGTCGGTGCCGATGCCGTCCATCCACGGCAGCCCGCACTCGGTCATGTTGAGGAAGTCGCGCGTGTGCAGCAGCAGCTGCCCGCCGAGCTGGTACGGGCCTGAGGCCGCCAGGCCGGAGCGGCTCTCGCAGTGGACGAGGAAGTTGTACTGCGTGCCCGCCGCGGCGAAGCGCATCGCCGCGCCGCGCAGCTCGTCGTCGGCCTCGTAGGCGTCGGCCTCGAAGACCTGGAGCGTGCGCTCCTCGTGGACCTGCGCGATGTCGCCCGCGTCCAGGGCGGAGGTGTTGCCGCTGGCGCGGTTGTAGGTCCGCATCAGCCGCTGGTGGAAGTCCACCATGAACCACAGGTCCTCGAGGTTGTCCTCGGGTGCCAGCAGCCCGTTGCGGATCAGCAGCGCGCGGCCGTTGACGTAGTAGTTGAGCGTCGACCACGAGGTGATCCGCGAGAAGGTGGTCGAGACCTCGCGCACGCGGTGCCCGAGGTCCTCCGGCGACATGACCTCCGCCACCTTGCGGAGCAGGTCCGGGTAGCGGTAGTACGTGTCGATCATGACCAGGTCGAGGTAGGGCAGGATCGGGAAGAGCTTGGACTCCTGCGCCGTCCGGGTCAGGCAGTTGTGGACGAGCACGTTGTCGCACTTCTGCAAGACGGTGTTGATGGTCCCGAGCTGCTGCTCGTCGAGGCGGAAGCTGGACGCGAACATCAGGCCGAGACCTCCTCGCGGGCGCCGGCGGTGACTTCCGACCAGGGCCGCTCGCCGGCCTCGCGGCGCACCGCGTCGATGTCGGCGCGCCTCAGCGCGGAGCCGCGACCGGCCAGCAGCCGCGAGCCCTCCTGCGCGTAGCGGTAGAGCCCGTCGACCTCCGGCTCCTGCCAGTGGAACTTGACCGTGCGCTCGTCGATGTGGCGCCACGGCGCCTCCAGCAGCGGCGAGGAGTACGAGCGCGCCGCGGCGTTCATCTCGTCCTCGGTCAGCCGCCCGCGCGTGAACGTGTACTTCCCCGTCTTGGTCGGCAGCGACGAGGTGCCGCGCACGTCCTTCAACCCGTTGGCGTTGGCGCGCAGCGAGTAGTCGTGGTCGCCCAGCACCCGCGCGGGCACGAGGCTCGCGTTGCGCCCCGGCGTCGGCAGCGGGCCCTTCCCGCCGCCGCGGCGCCAGACGCCGTAGCTGATCGGGTGCAGGTAGTAGTCGCTGTCGGCGGCGTTGGAGCCGAGCAGCGCCGCGAAGTTGTCCACGTAGGAGTCGAGCGCGTACTCCTCGTTGTAGACCGGCCAGAAGCGGCGCGTGCGGTCGTCGACGAAGTCCCAGTCGGCCTGGCGGTAGGTCCCGGCCATGTGCGCGAGGTCGGTCGGCGCCTGGAAGTAGACGCCGATCCCGGCCTCGATCATCTGGTCGTTGGTCATCTCCGAGAAGCGCGCGTAGAGCTTGCGCGTCGCCACCTTGATCTCCTCGGTCAGCGCGAGCAGCGTCCCGGTGAGGTCGCGCGCGCTGTCCATGCCCACCGGCTGGTGGCGGTCGCAGAGGAAGTCGGAGGCGTAGAGCCCGACGCCCGTGATCCGCGACTGGTAGGCCTCGGGCGTCGTGTACGCGGTCCCGAAGTCGGTGATCTCGATCCCGACGCCGTCGGTGATCAGCACCAGCGTCAGGTTGTTGTAGGTGACGCCCTCGGCGACGCCGTCGAGCCAGCTGAAGTCGCACTCGGAGAGCTGCGTGAAGTCGCGCGTGTGCATCAGGCGCCGGTCGCCCAGGTTGTAGGGACCGGAGGACTGCAGGCCGACGCGGCTCTCGCAGTGGCCGAGGAAGCTGTACTGCGTGGCGGCCGCGGTGAACTTCGCGGCGGCCGAGCGCAGCGCGTCGTCGGCCTCGAACGCGTCGGCCTCGAAGACCTGGAGCGTGCGCTCCTCGTGGCACTGCGCGATGTCGCCGGCGTCGAGCGCCCAGACCTGCGCCGAGCCGCGCTGGTAGGCGCGCATGAAGCGATGGTGGAAGTCCACCATGAACCACAGGTCCTCGAGGTTGTCCTCGGGGCGCAGCAGGCCGGCGCGGATCAGGTTCGTGCGGCCGTTGAGGTAGAAGTTGAGCGTCCCCCACAGCGTCAGCTTGGAGGCGTTGGAGCAGATCTCCCGCGCCCGGTGGCCCATGTCCTCGGGCGAGAGGACGGCCGTGGCTTCACGGAGCAGGTCCGGGACGCGGTAGTACGCGTCGTAGAAGCACATCATCAGGTACGGCATGATCGGGAACAGCTTGGACTCCTGAGCGGTGCGCGTCAGGCAGTTGTGGATCAGGACGTCGTCGGTGCGCTGGAGGAACGCGTTGAGCTCCAGCAGCTGCGGCTCGTCGATGCGCCAGTCGCTCATGCGGTCTCCCCGTCGAGCACGCGGACCTCGGCGCGCGGGTTGACCTCGTCGCCGAAGTAGGCGTCCACGTTCTGGGCGGTCGCGGTGTAGCCGACCCGGACCCGCTCGCCGTTCTTGAGCGGTCGCTTGAGCCGCGCGCCCATCAGCACCGGCACGCCGAACTCGCGCGAGATGATCGCGAGGTGGCTGCGCACCGTCCCGGCCAGGCAGATCACGCCCTCGAACTCCTCGAGGATCGGCGCGGTCATCGTCCCGCCGGCGTCGTCGATGACGCCGATGACGCCCTCGGGCACGCCCTCGCGCATCAGCCGGTCGACCTCGGAGACCTCGCGCACGACGAGCACCTCGCCCTCGATGTCGGCGTCGGCCTGGAAGACGTTGTCGCCGTCGCCGACGACGCCCTCGGGCCAGTCGGTCCGCTCCTCCAGCACCTCGGCCTCGGAGCGCAACACGTACAGGTCGGGGCGCTCCTTGAGCGCGACCTCGCAGCCGGCGAAGAGCTTGCGGCCCTCGATCATCTGGAACTCCGCGAAGACCTCCTCGGCGATCCGCGACCCGTCCTCGGCCGACAGCAGGTCCATGGTGTCGGCGTCCGCGCCGTGCCGCTCGAGGTTCGCCGAGACCGTCCGGAACAGCGCCTCGCGCGTGAGCCGCGACAGCGTCGAGGACTCGGGCAGCGTCCACTTGGGGTTGGCCATGGGGTTGGTCATGCCGTCTTCTCTCCTGAGGTGTTGCTGGTGAGCGCGATGCGGTCGGCGACCCAGGGCCGGAGCTCGCGTTTGAGGATCTTCCCCGTGGGGTTGCGGGGGAGCGGCTCGTCGCGCGGCAGCACCAGCCGCGGACGCTTGTAGGAGGCGAGCTGGTCGCGGCACGCCTCGGCGATGGCGTCGGTGTCGACGTCCTCGCCGACGACGACGGCCACCGCCGTCTCGCCCCACTTCTCGTCGGGGACGCCGACGACGGCGACCTCCTGGACCCCGGGGAGGCGGTAGATGACCTCCTCGATCTCCTTCGGGTAGATGTTGAGGCCACCCGAGATGATCATGTCCTTCTTGCGGCCGGTGATCGTCAGGAAGCCCTCGGCGTCGACGCTCCCGAGTTCGCCGGTGTGCAGCCAGCCGTCGGCGAAGGCCGCGGTGGTCTCCTCCTCGCGGCCGAAGTACTCGCGCATCGTCGCCAGCGAGCGCAGCAGGATCTCGCCCTCGCCGGTCGGCGCGATCGTCCCGTCGCCGTGCTGGATCGCGAGCGTCGTGATCGACAGCGGGCGGCCGGCGCTGCCGCTGTGGCTGATCGCCTCGTCGGGGCGCAGGAGCGTGGCGATCGTCGGGAACTCCGAGAGGCCGTAGCCCTGCACGACGCGGCAGTCGGGGAGCGCGGCGGCGAGCCGCTCGATGACCGGGCGCGGCACCGGCTCGGAGCCGGAGACGAGCCAGCGCAGCTTCGAGGCGCGGAGGCGTTCCAGCAGCTCCGGCTCCTCGAGGAAGCGGCGCAGCAGCGTCGGGACGAAGAACGTGTGGGTGATGCCCTCGCGCTCGATCGTCTCGGTGAGCTGCCGCGGCGAGGTGCCCCCCGTGGGCATCAGCACCGAGCGGCCGCCGAGCATGACGAGCGCGAGGGTCAGGTTGTGGAAGCCGGCGGCCCACGAGAGCGAGGGCACGAGCAGGTAGCGCACGGACGCGTCGAGCCCGAGGTCGGGGATCTGGTGGAAGCTGTTCCAGAGGATCCCGTCGTGGGTGTGCGCGGCGGCCTTCGGCAGGCCGGTCGTGCCGGAGGAGTAGTAGAGCGAGGCGAGGTCGTCGAGCTGCGGGCCGCCGGTCCACGCCTGCGGCGCCGGCTCGGCGAGCAGCTCCTCGTAGGCGATCGTCTCGCCGTCGTGGGCGACCCGCGCGCCGCCGACCGCGACGATCATCGGCGGCGGCGAGGGCAGCGCGGCGACCGCGTCCTGGCCGCGCGCGTCGACGATCAGGCAGCGCGCGCCGCTGTCGGTGCAGACGTGCTCGATCTCGGCCGGCTGCAGGAGCACGTTGACCGGGACGCAGATCGCGCCGAGCGCGGCGAGCGCGAAGAAGACCTCGGTCCACTCGTGGCCGTTGACGAGCAGGACGGCGACGCGGTCGCCCGGGACGATCCCGGCCCGGCGCAGCCCGGCGGCGACGCGCAGGCTGCGCTCGTGGACGGTGGCGAAGCTCCGGACGTCGTCCTCGAAGACGAACGCCACGTCGTCCTTCGCGTGCGAGAGCGCCGTGCGCTCGAGCGCGCCGAACACGTTCCGAGTCAGACCCATGCCCCGAGCGTCGTGGCCCGGCCGCCCGTGCGGGCGAGGGCGGCCGCGCGGGGTTGTGCACTTCTCCAGCGCGGCGCTACTGCGCGTCGGGCGCGGGCGCGACGGCGGTGCGCTCGCGGCGCGGCAGCCGGCCCTGGAGGCGCAGGACGAGCAGCGCGAGCTGCGCGCTGAGCTGCGCGTCGGAGTCGCCCGAGACGGCGAGGCCGGTGAGCTCCTCGATCCGCGAGAGGCGGTAGCGCACGGTGTTCTCGTGGACGCCGAGGTCGACCGCCGACCAGCGGATCGAGCGGCCGTGGTCGAAGAACGAGGAGAGCGTCAGCAGCAGGTCGCCGCCGACCGCGTCGCCGAGCAGGCCGCCGAGCGTCTCCTCCACGAAGCGCTCCGCCTCGTCGGCGTCGGCGTTGGCCAGGAACATGCGCCCGGCGCCGAGGTCGTCGGCCGAGAGCAGGTCGACGGAGCCCGCGCGGTGGAAGGTGTCCAGGCACTGCACGACCTGGCGGGCCTGGGCGTAGGCGCGCACGTAGTCGGCGGGCGTGCGGCAGATCGTGGAGAGGCCCGCGACGAGCCGGCCGTCGCCGTCGAGCTGCGCGCAGACGGTGGCGACGAGCTCCTTGACCGCCTCGACGCCGGCGAGCGCCGGGACGTCGGCCGGCGCCTCGACGATCACCACGACGCCCTCGGCGACGCCGGCGGCGACGACCGCCGTGTGCGGCGCGGCCGCGCGGAAGGCG
>JAOPZG010000124.1 GCA_025964215.1 Conexibacter sp. | reverse complement strand
TGGACGACGAAGACGAACCAGCCGCGACGGTCGCCGGCGATCGTCGCGCCGTCCGCGCACGGCAGCCCGAGGCCGCGCTCGCGCTCGAGGTCGGCCAGCGCGGAGCGGTACCAGCCCGCCGCCCGCGCGCGGTCGGCGAGCATCCCGCGCAGGCGGGCCATCTGCGCGAGGCCGATCGCGCACGCGACGTCGCTCAGGCGGTAGTTGAAGCCGAGCCGGTCGTGGTCGAGCCAGTCCATGTCGGGCGCGCGGCCCTGGTTGCGCTCGGAGTCGATCCGGACCTTCATGGCCTCGTCGCCGAGCGTGATCATCCCGCCCTCGCCCGTGGCGAGCTGCTTGTTGGGGTAGAACCCGAAGATCGCGGGATGGCCGCGGCCGCCGATCGAGCGGCCGTCGGCGTGGACGCCGCCGAGGCCCTGAGCCGCGTCCTCCACGAGCGGGACGCCGAGCGCCTCGAAGGCCGCCATGTCGGCCGGGTAGCCGAAGATGTGGACCGGGACGACCGCGCTCGTGCGCTCGTTGACCGCCGCCGCGGCGGCCGCCGGGTCGAGGTTGAGCGTCACCGGGTCGATGTCGGCGAAGACGGGCCGCGCGCGCTCGTAGACCGCCGCGTTGGCGGTCGCGACGAACGAGAACGGCGAGGTGACGACCTCGGTCCCGTCGGTGACGCCCACGGCGCGGTAGGCGAGGTGCAGCGCGGTGGTCCCGGACGAGACCGCCGACGCCGTCACCGACCCGACGAACTCCGCGAAGCGCCGCTCGAACTCCGGGACCTTCGGCCCCAGCGAGAGGTGCCCCGAGCGGAGCACCTCCAGGACCGCGTCCTCCTCGGCCTTCCCGATCACCGGCTGGGCGATCGGGATGACGTCGGTCTCGGCGCGCGTGCTCACGACGAGCGCGCCTCCGAGGACGAGGACCGCACGCCGCCGCGCGGCCCGGCCGGGCGCCGCTGCTCGGCGAACTCGAGCGAGTCCACGAGCGCCTGCCACGACGCGGCGATGATGTTCTCGTGGACGCCGGTGGAGCCCCAGACGTCCGTGCCGTCGGACGCGTCGAGGAAGACCCGCGTGATCGCGTCCGTGCCGTGCGTCTCGTCGAGGATCCGGACCTTGAAGTTCACGAGCCCGACGTTGGCGAGGTGCGGGTGGACCTGGACGATCGCCGCGCGCAGCGCCGCGTCGAGCGCGTTGACCGGTCCGTTGCCCTCCACGGTCGTCACGTAGCGCTCGCCGTCGAGCCAGACCTTGATGGTGGCCTCGGTCTCGACCTTGCCGTCGGCGCGCTGCTCGACGATCACGCGCCAGGACTCGAGCTGGAAGAGCGGCTCGTACTCCCCGGCCTCGCGGCGCAGCAGCAGCTCGAACGAGCCGTCGGCCGCCTCGTACTGGTAGCCGCGGTGCTCGAGCTCCTTGACGCGCTCGATGACGCGCGCGGCGCCCGCGTCGTCCAGGACCAGGCCGGCCGCGGCCGCCTTCTCCAGCACGGTGTGCTTGCCCGCGAGCTCGGAGACGAGCAGCTCGCGCTCGTTGCCGACCAGCGCGGGGTCGGAGTGCTCGAACGTCGTCGCGTCGGCGCGGATCCCCGCGACGTGCAGGCCGCCCTTGTGCGCGAAGGCGCTGCGGCCGACCCACGCCGCGCGCGGGTCCGGGTTGCGGTTGAGCAGCTCGTCGACGAAGTGCGCGGTCTCGCTCAGCTTCGCCATCCGCTCGGGCCCGATGAGGTCGTAGCCGAGGCGCAGCTCGAGGTTCGCGACGATCGCCACCAGGTTGGCGTTGCCGGTGCGCTCGCCGATCCCGTTCATGGTGCCCTGGACCTGCGTGGCGCCCTCGGCGACGCCGGCCAGCGTGTTGGCCACGCCGCACTCGAGGTCGTTGTGGCAGTGGATGCCGATCGCGACGTCCCCGTCCAGCGCGGCGCGCACCGCGCGCACCGCGTCGGAGATCTGGTGCGGCAGTGAGGAGCCGTTGGTGTCGCACAAGACCACGCGCTCGGCCCCGGCGCCGGCGGCCGCGCGCAGGCACCGCAGGCTGTACTCGGGGTCGTCGCGGTAGCCGTCGAAGAAGTGCTCGGCGTCGTAGATGGTGCGCTTGCCGGCGCCGACCAGGAAGGCCACCGAGTCGGCGATCAGCTCGAGGTTCTCCTCGGCCGAGACGCGCACGACCTTCTCGAGGTGCAGCCGCCAGGTCTTGCCGACGATCGTGCAGACCGACGCGAAGCACGCGGCGAGGACCTTCAGCGCCGGGTCGTCGGCGGCGGCGACGTCGCGCCGGCGCGTCATCCCGAAGGCGACGATCTGGCTGTGCTGGAGCTTCTCCCGCTCCAGCAGGCCGAAGAGCTCGAGCTGCTTGGGGTTCGAGGCCGGGAAGCCGGCCTCGATCAGGTCGATGCCGAGCGCGTCGAGCTTGTGGACGACGCGCACCTTCTCGGCGGCGGTCAAGGACATGCCCTCGCCCTGCATGCCGTCGCGCAGGGTGGCGTCGTAGGTCTCGATCTTGGTCATGGTCATGCGGCTCCTTCGGAAGATGGGTGGCGGTGCGGCGAACTGCGGGCAGCGACACGCGGGCGCGCACGGGGCGCGCGGCGCGTGTCGCTAGCGAATTCGCCGACCGAGCCCCATCTAGGAAGCAGCGACCTTCGAGAAGTGGTGCGCGGGAACCGGGTCCAGCCAGTCGGCGTAGCGCTCGCTGCGCCCGTGCAGCGCGTCCTCGAACGTCGACTGCACCGCGCGGGTGATCTCGCCGGGACGGCCGGAGCCGATCGCGTGGTCGTCGACCTCGCGGATCGGCGTCAGCTCGGCGGCGGTCCCGCAGCAGAAGATCTCGTCGGCGAGGTAGAGCTCGGCGCGCGCGATGTCGCGCTCGAGCACCTCGTAGCCGAGGTCCCGCGCGATCGTCATGACCGAGCTGCGGCTGATGCCGTCGAGGATCGAGGCGGTCTGCGGCGGCGTCAGGATCACGCCGTCGCGGACGATGAAGAGGTTCTCGCCCGTGCCCTCGCAGACGAAGCCGCGCTCGTCGAGCAGGATCGCCTCCTCGTAGCCGGACTTGTGGCACTCGATTTTCGCCAGGATCGAGTTGAGGTACTGGCCGCTGGCCTTGGCGTGCGGGATCAGCGAGTCGCCGCTGATGCGCCGCCAGGAGGAGACGCGGGCGCGGACGCCGTTGGCCTTGCCCTCCTCGCCGAGGTAGCTCCCCCACTCCCAGCTCGCCAGCGTGACGTCGACCGGCGCGTCGAGCGGGAAGAGGCCCATCGTGCCGTAGCCGCGGTAGACGAGCGGGCGGATGTAGCAGGAGCGCTGGCCGTTGCGGCCGATCAGCTCGAGCGTCGCCTCGCGCAGCTGCTCCGCGGTGAACGGGATGTCCATGTAGTAGAGCGAGGAGGACTTGAAGAGCCGCGCGATGTGCTCCTGGTGGCGGAAGACCGCCGGACCCTTGGAGTCGGTGTCGTAGCAGCGCACGCCCTCGAAGACCCCGGTCCCGTAGTGCAGGCCGTGGGTCAGCACGTGGACCTTGGCGTCCTCCCAGGCGACGAACTCGCCGTTCATCCAGATGAGGTCCGCTGTCTCCACGCTCGTGCTCCTTCGTCTACCGACCCAGTGCGGCGAGCACAGCCTCGGTGGCTTCGGCGGTGCTCGCCGTTCCCCCGAGGTCCCGTGT
>JAOPZG010000107.1 GCA_025964215.1 Conexibacter sp. | reverse complement strand
CGAGCACCAGGCGGTAGCCGGCGGCGGCGGCCTGGCGGGCGGTCGCGGCGCCGATCCCGCTGCTCGCGCCGGTGATCAGGAAGACGGGGTCGTCGGGCATGTCCAGCTACCTTCTCAAGCAGACATGCTGTACGACAAGGCGCGCATCTTCGTCCAGGCGGGCGGTGGCGGGAACGGTTGCATGAGCTTCCGGCGGGAGGCGCACGTCCCCAAGGGCGGTCCCGACGGCGGCGACGGCGGCCACGGCGGCGCCGTCATCCTGCTCTGCGACGACTCGTTCCGCGACCTGCAGTCCTTCAAGCGCCGCGCCCACTACAAGGCCGGCCGCGGCCGCCACGGCGAGGGCAACCAGCGCCACGGCGCCGACGGCGAGGAGCTGATCGTCCGCGTCCCGCCCGGCACGCAGGTCACCGACGAGGCCGGCGAGGTCCACGACCTCGTCGTCCCCGGCACGCGGCTCGTCGTCGCCAAGGGCGGCTCGGGCGGCCGCGGCAACAAGAAGTTCGCGGGCGCGACCCACCAGTCGCCGACCTTCGCCGAGCGCGGCCTCGACGGCGTCGAGGGCTGGCTCGACCTCCAGCTCAAGCTGCTCGCCGACGTCGGCCTCGTCGGCGTCCCGAACGCGGGCAAGTCCTCCATGTTGGGCCGGATGACGCGCGCCGCGCCGAAGGTCGCCAACTACCCCTTCACGACGCTCGAGCCGGTGCTCGGCACGCTCGACGGCGACGACCGCCAGCTCGTGGTCGCCGACATCCCCGGGCTGATCGAGGGCGCCTCCGACGGCGCCGGCCTCGGCCACGAGTTCCTCGCGCACGTCGAGCGCACGCGGCTGCTCGTCCACGTCCTCGACCTCGCGCCGCTCGACGGCAGCGACCCCGAGGACAACTACGCGACGATCGAGAAGGAGCTCGCCGAGTACGACGAGCGGCTCGCGAGCCTCCCGCGGATCCTGGCGCTCTCGAAGGCCGACCTCGTCTCGCCCGAGGAGGCCGAGCTGGCCGCCGAGGTCTGGCGCGAGCGCTTCGCCGCCGAGGTCCCCGAGGTCGACGAGTGGGAGGAGCCCGTCGAGCCGACGCCGGTCCTGATCACCTCCTCGGCCACCGGCCTCGGGCTCGACGAGCTGAAGGCCGAGCTGCTGCGCCGTGTGCCGGTGATGGTCGACGCGCCGCTGCCGCCCGGGCTCGACGCGGGCGAGGGGCTCGAGGAGCACCGCACGTTCCGCCCGTCCTCCGGCCGCAACCGCAAGGACTTCGAGGTCGAGCAGGTCGAGGACGGGCTCTGGCGCGTGGCCGGCGAGGGCGTCGACCGCCTCATCGCCCGCCACGACATGGAGAACGTCGACGCGCTCGCGCACGTCGAGCGCCGGCTGCACCGCATGGGCGTCATCCGCGCGCTGGACGCGGCGGGATTCGAACCCGGCGACGATGTCGAGATCGGCGGCGTCGTGTTCGAGCTCGATCCGTCATGACGGTGGGCCGATGTCGAGTCGAGATCGGCGGCGTCGTGTTCGAGCTCGATCCGTCGTAGGCTCAGCGGCCGCATGGCCCGCCACGTCATCAAGCTCGGCTCCGGGATCACCGCGAGCGACGACGGGGCGCTGCGCGCCGGGGTCCTGGCCGCGATCTGCGATGAGGTCGCCACCCGGCGCCGCGCCGGCGACGACGTCGTGATCGTCTCCAGCGGCGCGATCGTCCGCGGCCTCGACACGATGGGGATCAAGGGCCGGCCGAGCGCGATCGAGGACCTCCAGGCCGCCAGCGCGGTGGGGCAGGGGCGGCTGTTCCGCGTGTGGGACGAGCTGCTGGCCGGCGACGGCGTCACCGCGGCCCAGGTGCTGCTGACCTTCTTCGACCTCAGCCACCGCGAGCACTACCTCAACGCCCGGCGCACGCTGCGCCGCCTGCTGGACTGGGGCGTCGTGCCGGTCATCAACGAGAACGACACGACGGCGACCGACGAGATCACCTTCGGCGACAACGACTTCCTTGCGGCGCAGGTCGCGATCCTCGTCGAGGCCGACCGGCTCGTGCTGCTGACCGGCGTCGACGGTGTGTACACCGCCGACCCGCGCACGCACCCCGCCGCCCGGGTGGTCTCGCAGATCACCGACTTCGCTGCGCTGGAGCAGGAGGTCGTCATCGGCGCCTCGACCTCGACGCTGGGCTCCGGGGGGATGCGCTCCAAGGTGGTGGCGGCCGAGATGGCCACCGCGGCCGGCATCCCCGCGGTCATCTGCAACGGCCTGATGCCCGAGGCGCTGGGTCGCGTGCTGGCGGGCGAGACGACCGACGGCACCCACTTCCCGGCGCGCGCGCTGGGGTACTCGTCCTTCAAGCTGTGGCTGCGCTACGCCAAGCCCGCGCAGGGCATGGTGGCGGTCGACGCGGGCGCAGCGAACGCCCTGCGCGACGGCGGGACGTCGCTGCTGCCGGTCGGCGTCGTCGAGGTCGTCGGCGCCTTCGAGGCGGGCGACGCGGTGGAGATCCGCCTCGACGGGGTCCTGGTGGCCAAGGGCATCAGCAACTACGCCGCCGCCGAGCTGCGGCAGGTGCAGGGGATGCAGTCCGCGCGGGTTCGCGCGGTGCTGCCGCGGGCCGCCGAAGAGGCCGTGCACCGCGACTACCTCGTCCTCGCGTAGCCGGTGACCTGGTGCTCGTGAAGCCGGCGCAGCTGCTGCAGCCCTACGGGCCCGCCGGGCGGCTCGCGGCGGGCGAGGGCGCGTCGCG
>JAOPZG010000105.1 GCA_025964215.1 Conexibacter sp. | reverse complement strand
CACGTCCGCCCCTGGCCGCTCGGGTCGGCGCGGACGGCGCGCCGCAAAGACATGGGTGCGGGAGGCCGCGAGCGGGGTAGGTCGCGGGCATGATCGGTGCTCTCATCCTCGGCCTCGTCGCCGGCTTCATCGGCCGCGCCCTGGTCCCCAACGACGTCTTCAGCGGCATGGACCGGGGCCCCCGGTCCTGGGCGGTCTCCGTGGCCCTCGGCCTCGTCGGGGCGCTGGTCGGCTACTTCATCTTCACGCGCGGCCTGGGGATCGGCGACGACGACGCCTTCGACCTCGGCGGCCTGCTCAGCGCCATCATCGGCGTCGTCCTGGTCCTGCTGCTGGTCGGCGCGGTGGCCAAGCGCACGCCCGGACACCGCGTCTAGGGTCTCGGTCGAAGAGGGGATGCCGCGGCGCGGCCGCGGGTACGGTTGGTCGACTGAGCCGGTTCGGTTCGCCAGTCGACCGCCGCTCGCACGTGGCCGCCCTCCTCGCACGGGGAGCGCGGCGCGGCGATCGGATCCGATGGTGGGGCCGTTCGGGACCCCCATCTGGGAAGGACTCACCGTGCGCGCTGCAACAGCGCCCGGAACATGGACATGGCCCGCGGAGCCGTCCTGCGTGCCGCTGGCCCGTCACTCGGTGCGGGACTACCTCCTCGCGGCCGAGACCGCGGACCCGCCGCTGAGCGACGTCGGCCTGGTCGTCTCCGAGGCGGTGAGCAACGTCGTGCTGCATGCCTACCCGGAGGGGACGGGCGGCGAGGTGCGCGTGCGGGTCGCGGTCGACGGCGCCGAGGTCGCGCTGGTCATCGCGGACGATGGGGGCGGGCTTCGACCGCGGCCGGACTCGCCGGGCCTCGGCATGGGCCTGCCGTTGATGGCGGCGGTCGCGCAGCGGCTGGAGACACGCCGGACCGCATCGGGCGGCAACGAGCTGCGCGCCTGGTTCAGCCTGGCACCCGAGGACGCCACGTTGAGCTGAGCGATCGGTCCGACGTCCTCGTCCACGAGCATGGGACGAAGGCGCGCCACTGCGAGCGGAGGGCGCGTCTACTCGTCGATCGGCCGGAGGTAGAACGCCTCGATGGCGATGTCGGGCTCCAGGTGGTTGTCGCTGAGCATCGCGACGACCTCCCGGCCGGTCAGCTCGCTGATCGCCGTGACGAGGTCCTCGCGCATGGCGTCCTGGAACTCGCGGCGCGTGCCGCGCACGAGATCGCCGCGGCCGGTCTCGGCGAGCTTGCGCTCGCCGCGGGTCAGCGTGTCGTGCAGGGCGACGAAGATCCAGTCGCCGTCGATCGTCGTGCGGGCGCGCGTCGGTCCGCGACCGGTGTACTCGGCGGTCGTCTTGACCACCACGTTGGAGATGGCGGCGCTGAGACCGCCGCGGTCGCTCGCTGTGAGGTCAGCCACTCGTCCCCTCTTCGGGCTCTCGGTGTCGGTTCGATGAGCGGGAGACACCCGACCCCGGACGAGATCGATGCCTGACTCGCTGCGCTGCAGCAACCGGCGGCTGTGCGACCGGCCGGCCACCGCACAGCATAATCGTGCAGCTCAGCCGCTGGCCGCCGCTACCCGGGAGAAGAGCTCGTCGATGCGCGCGAGCGACGCGCCACGGTGCCGGCCGGCGCGGAGCGCTTGGCGGCGTTGGTCTCGCGCAGCAGCCGGGCGTACCGGCGGACGAGCTGGATCTGCGTCGTGCCGTTGCGGGCGGCGCGCCGTGGGGAAACCGCGGGTCGCGGCATGGAAGGACCTCCTTGTGGAGCAGAGGGCCTGACGGCGTCGGGCCGGCCGGAGAGAGGGCCCGCTTCCTTCAGTGACCGTCGATCAGCCGCTTGTCGGGGACGCGACCCGCGGCTTCTCGATCGACGTGGTCATCACCGTCTGAGCGGGGCCGCGAACGGTGCGAGCACGCCGGCGTCCGGCGACGGACCGCGAGCGCCTGCTCGCGCGCGAAGCTGGCGCCGATGCATGCCGGCCGGGACGCGGCGGGCGGGTAGCTCGCGAGCATGTCCACCTACTTGATCACCGGGGCCTCGAGCGGGATCGGCGCGGCCACCGCGCTGGCGCTCGACGCGGCCGGCCACGACGTCTTCGCCGGCGTCGAGCACGCCGGCGACGGCCGCCACACGCTGGCGGCGGCGTCCTCCCGGCTCCAGGAGGTCGTGCTCGACGTGACCTCGCAGGACGCGATCGGCAGCGTCGCCGCGGAGCTCGGCCGGCGGTTGGCGGGCCGCGGCCTGGACGGCGTGGTCAACAACGCGGGCGTCGGCTTCCCGGCGCCGCTGGAGCTCCTGCCGCTCGAGGACCTGCGGCGCCTGCTCGAGGTCAACGTCGTCGGCCAGGTCGCGGTCACGCAGGCGGTGCTGCCGCTGATCCGCGAGGCGGGCGGTCGCGTGGTGTTCGTCGGCTCGGTCGGCGGCGTGCTCGCGGCGCCGTTCGCGGGGTCCTACCACGCGTCGAAGTTCGCGCTGGAGGCGATCGCCGACGTCTGGCGCCAGGAGCTCGACCCCGAGGAGCTGCCCGTGATCCTGATCGAGCCGAGCGCGATCTCCACGCCGATCTGGGACAAGGCCATCACCTACCTCGACGTCCTGCTCGCCCACGACGGCCCGGGCGTGGCGCGCTACGCGGAGCGGTTGCGGTCCTTCCGCGAGAGCCTGCGCAGCGCCGATCAGCACGGCAAGGACGCCGGAGACGTCGCCGGCACGATCCTCGAGGCGCTCACCACCGAGCACCCCGACACGCGCTACGTCGTCGGCGCCTCGGGCAAGATCGCGACGGCGCTGCGGCCGCTGATACCCGACCGCCTCGCCGACAAGCTCGGCGAGCGCACGGC
This sequence comes from Conexibacter sp., assembly GCA_025964215.1. Classification (GTDB taxonomy): domain Bacteria; phylum Actinomycetota; class Thermoleophilia; order Solirubrobacterales; family Solirubrobacteraceae; genus Baekduia. The sequence goes on along the minus strand of JAOPZG010000105.1, from coordinate 1,250 downwards.
CTGACTCAGGGAGCGCCGCGCGCTGCCCGAACGCCGCGCGCCGCGCGCCGCGCTAGCCCTGCGCCTCCGGCGCCAGGTGCTCGGCCCAGTCCTCGTCGATGTCGGTCAGGGTCTGCACGACGTCGACCTCGTGGTCGTCGCCGCTGAGCGGGTAGACCCGGCGCTCGTCGTCGTCCGAGGACTCGGGCTCGAGGCCGGTGCGCTCCTCGAACTCGTCGAGGATCCGGTCCGCCTCGGCGGGGTTCTTGATGGCGAAGCTGATCGTGGAGGCCATGGGGCGGAGCTACCCGCCTGGCCCGCGTCTTACGTCTGCGCTGCTACAGGTCGACCGTGCCCGCGGCCGCCGGCGGGTCGGCGTCTTGCGGCCGCGGGACGGCGAGGCCGTGCGCGGGCGGCGGGGTCTCCGGGGTCGGCCCCGTCAGGTGCCGCCGGAGGTCGATGGCGCGCAGCGCCGAGATCAGGACGTGGCGGAGGAGGTCGAGCGGCGTCGCGGCGCGGGGGCGCAGCCGCGGGCCGAGCTGCAAGGGCGCGAGCAGGCTGTCGCGGGCCGGGATCCCGCCGCTGGTCTGGGGATGGCGCGGCGCGGTCCACAGCGAGCCGGGGCGATCGGCCGGCGCGTCGCCGCTGCGGTACCAGCGGTCGATGACCAGCAGCAGCCGCCGGCCGAGTCCCGGCGTCAGGTTGTACAACAAGCTCACGAGGCGGGTCTCGCCCCCGAGCAGGACCTCGGCGCGGGGGCGGATCGCGACCTCGACGAGCGCCTGGGCGATCACGCCGGGGTGGTAGGCGTCGGGCGGCACGCGGGGGCGGCGGCCGGTGGCGCTCGAGGCCTGGGCGAAGAGCGGCGAGTCGATGGGGCCGGGGTGGACCATCGCGACGCGCACGCCGCTGCGCTGCTCGAGCTCCTCGATCGCGAGGCTGTTGAGGAAGCCGCGCAGCGCGTGCTTGGCGGCCGTGTAGGAGGACCAGGTCGGCATCGGGACCGAGGCCATCACCGAGCCGGTGGCGACGATCGTGCCGCGCGAGGCGCGCAGGTGCGGGAGCGCGGAGCGGATGACGTTCACGGCGCCGGTGAACGTGACCGCGATCGTGCGGTCGAAGTCGTCGGGATGGACCTCGCCGAGATGGCCGAAGACCGCCGAGGCGGCGTTGGAGACCACGACGTCGAGCCCGCCGAGCGCGGCGGCCGCGCTCGCCACGGCCTCCTGCACCGCGGCGTGGTCCGCGAGGTCGACCGGGACCAGCACGGC
>JAOPZG010000104.1 GCA_025964215.1 Conexibacter sp. | reverse complement strand
GACGTCCGCCGCCGCCGGGCGCAGCGCGCCGCCGCCGTCGAGCAGGTGGAGCGTCGCCGCGTCCGCGCCGAGGTTCCAGCGGCAGCGCTCCGTGACGACCGCGGCGACCTCCTCGGTGGTGAGCGCGCCCGCGAACGCCGCGTTCAGCTCGCTCAGCAGCTCGGCGCGGCGCAGCGCGCGGCGCAGGACGTCGTCGGCCAGGCGCAGCCGCAGCAGCGCGCGGACGGTCGCCACGAGCACGCTCGGCGCGACCGGGTGGGTCAGGTAGGTGTCGGCGCCGCTGTCGAGGCCGTGGACGCGCGCGGCCTCGTCGACCTCCACGCCGGAGAGGTGCAGGATCGGCACGCTGGAGGTGCGCGGGTCGGCCTTCAGCCGGCGGCAGACCTCGAAGCCGTCGATGTCCGGCAGGTCGACGTCGAGGACGATGACGCTCGGGTCGGCGACCGCGGTGAGCATCCCGGCGGCGCCGGTCTCCTCCTCCCAGACGTCGAAGCCGCCCGCGTCGAGCGCGCGCTGCGTGGCGTAGCGGTTCTCCGGGCTGTCGTCGATGACCAGCACGACGGGGCGCTCACCGCTCACGAGAGCAGCGACCCGTCGAGGCGCGGGAGCGCCGGCGGGCTGGGCAGCGCGACGGCGGCCCAGAGGTCCTGCAGCGCCCAGAGCGCGTCGCGCAGCTCCTGGAAGGCCAGCGGCTTGACGATGTAGGCGTTGGCGCCGCGGCGGTAGGCGCCGTCGACGTCCTCCTGGCGGCTCGATCCCGAGAGGACGACGACCGGCAGCAGGCGCCACGCCGGGTGCGCCTTCAGCGTGGCCAGGACGTCCATCCCGGAGTCGGTGGAGAGCCCGAGGTCGACGAGCAGCAGCAGCGGCCACTCGGCGCCCGCGGGGACGCCATCGAGGTGCGCCCACAGCTCCTCGGCGTCGCGGAAGCGCAGCAGCCCGCGACCGTCGCCGGGGCCCGCGAGCGCGCGCCGGACGGCCTCGAAGTCCTCGTCGCTGTCCTCGAGGATCGCCATCCGCGCCCGCAGCTCGACGCTCACGCCGGCTCCAACGTGAAGCAGAAGGTCGCGCCGTGGCCCGGCGTCGCGGCGTCCAGCCAGAGCATGCCGCCGTGGCGCTCGGCGATCCGCCGGGCGATCGTGAGCCCGGCGCCCGTCCCGCCGCCGTGCGCCTCGCGGGCGTGCAGGCGGCGGAAGACGCGGAAGATCACCTCGGCGTCCTGGGACGCGATCCCGATCCCGTTGTCGCGCACGCGGACCACGAGCGGCCCGTCGTGGCCGGCCGCCCGCGCGCCGGCCAGCGCGTCGCCGCGGCGCGTGTCGGCGAGCCGGCACGTGTCGACCTCGATCCGGCAGATCGGGTCCTCGGTGTACTTCACCGCGTTGCTCAGGAGGTTGGCGAGCAGGTGGCGCATGTGCTCGCGGTCGGCCCGCACGACCTGCCAGTCGCCGTGGACGATCAGCTCCACGCCGGGGCGGGAGAGGTGGGACTCGACGAGCTCGCGCGCGTCGTCGACCAGCTCGCCGAGCGTCACGTCGCCGAGCTCCAGGTCGGCCCGCTCGATCCGCGAGTACTCCAGCAGCGCGTCGAGCAGGCCGTCCATCCGCCGCGCCAGCCGCGCGATCGTCGCGAGCTGCTCGCGGCCGCCGGCGTGCAGCGCCTCGCCGTGGTCCTCGGCCAGGAACGTCGCGTAGTTGGAGATCCCGCGCAGCGGCTCCTTGAGGTCGTGCGCGGCGACGTAGGCGAACGCGTCGAGCTCGGCGTTGGAGCGCGCGAGGCGGCCGTTGAGCTCGGCGAGCTCCTCGGCGCGGCTCAGGACGAAGGTGCCGAGGGCCGAGCGCAGCTGGACGACCGAGTCGACCTCGGCCGGGAGCCACGGCCGGCTCGTCCCGCGCACGGACGCCGCCCACTGGTCGAAGGACCCGTGCGGCCCGAGCGCGGGCTCGGCGCCCGCGTCCTGCGCGGTCCGGTGCCCCCAGTTGACGGTGTGCTCCCACTCGCCGCGGAACCACGCGATGACGTTGCCCTGCCCGCGCGAGAGCGTCGCGGCCAGCACGCCGCTGGCGTCCTGCGCGAGCGCGGCGTGCGCGGGCAGGACGGTGCCGAGCGCGTCGGTGCAGAAGATGTCGGCGCCGTCGCGCTCGCGGACGTCGTCGAGCAGCGCGAGGACGGCGGCGGGCGGCGGCGTACGGCCGCGGAGCTCCAGCTCGTCGCCGATCCGCACGGCCACGCCGTCGGCGGCGCAGGTGGCGAGCAGCTCGGCCTCGGCGTCGGCCAGCCCGTGGGCGACCGACGGCGCGCCCGCGACCTTCTCCAGCAGCGCGCGGCGATGGTGCTCGAGGCCCGTCCGCTGCCGGCTGACCGCCAGCGCGCCGAGCGCGGCGAGTTGCATCGAGGTGACGCGGCCGAGGAACTCGCACGCCGCGCGGACCTCGTGCGAGACGTGGCGCGGGCCGTCGTAGTGATGGGCGGAGATCAGGCCCCAGAGGCGGCCCTCGACGGCGAGCGCGATCGACATCGAGGCGGTCGCGCCCATGCTCTGGAGGTAGCTGATGTGGATCGGCGAGACCGCGCGCAGCACGCCGAAGGAGAGGTCGAGCCACGCGCCGCTGACCGGGTTCTCCAGCGGCACGAGCGGGACGGCCGGGGCCTCGACGTCCGGGATCAGGCGCAGGCGGTTGCGCAGGAAGAGCGCGCGCGCCTGCGGCGGGATGTCGGTGGCCGGGTAGTGGAGGCCGAGGAACGACGGGCGCCCGTCGTCCTGCTCCTCGGCGACGACGACGCCGTGCTCGTCGGGCTCGAAGCGGTAGACCCAGACGCGGTCGAAGCTCGTGAGGCGGCGGACGGTCTGCGCCGCGGTGCGCAGCAGCGCGTCGATCCCGTCGGCGTCCTGGACCTCGGTGAGCGAGCGCGTGACCTCGTCCTGGAACGCGTCGAAGCTCGGCCGCCCGGTCTCGACGACGAGCTCCACCTCCACGATCAGCAGCGCGTCGGCGCGGTAGGCGAACGCGTCGGCCGGCCGCCCCGCGACGCTCGCCCGGAGCGGCCGCAGGTTCGGCACGTCGACGTCCGAGGCGCGGCGGGCGAGCTCGTCGACCAGCGGCACGCCGAGCAGCGCGCCGAGGCTCGCGCCGAGCACGACGTCGAACGGGCGCTCGAGCAGCTCGCCCGCGTTGGCCGAGGCCTGCACGACGACCATGTCGCCGGCCCGCGCCGCCAGGAGGAAGCCGTGCGGCTGGATCGCCCCGGGCGTGTGGATCGGCTCGCGGGCGCAGTTCTCGAGGTCGATCGGCGTGCCGGGCGCCAGCAGGTCGCTCATCGCTGGTCGTCGCACAGCCACGCCTCCATGCCGGAGTAGCAGGCCATCGCGGCCGCGCAGGTGGCGGGCGTCGGGATCCCGGCGGTGAGGAGCTCGACCGCGGCGCCGAAGGACCGCCAGCGGGAGCCGGCGGCCGTGCCGTAGGCGCCGAAGAACGAGCCGCCGGCCAGGGCGGTGATGCCGAGGCGCACGCGGGCCTGCCGCGCGATCAGCGCGCCGCCGAGCGTGGCGCCCTCCAAGACGTACAGGATCCCGATCGCCTCCTCGGGCGAGCGCACGGCGGGCAGCACCTCGGCCTCGGGCAGCCTCGCGCCGCGATCCGGGACGCCGAGGGCGCGCAGGTCGGCCTCGAGCAGCGGGACCTTGCGCCGGTTGGCGTAGTCCATGCCGTCGAGCCGCACGGCGAACGGGGCCAGCAGCGCCTCCATCGGGCGGTAGAACCCCAACATGCGCTCGAGCAGCCCGGCGTAGGCCGGCCGCGAGCGCAGCCGGCGATCGAGGTCGAAGCGCCGCTCCAGCCGGTCGTGGTCGGCGGCGGTGACGGACTTCAGCGTCGCCATCGCACCGGGAGCCCTGGTGTGGGAGCGCGTGATCGCGGCTGGCGACATGGATCCACCTCATGGGTCGGAACGCTTGGTGCCGCTCGCGCGACGATGTCGCCGCCGCTCAAGAGAGCGACGCTCACCGAGCATAGTCCTCGAACCCCATTTCGCCGCGTGATCGGAACGGCGGGATTTGAACCCGCGACCCCCTGCTCCCAAAGCAGGTGCGCTACCAGGCTGCGCCACGTTCCGTCCGCGACGAGTCTAGACGCGGTCCCGCGCGGCGGGAAGCGGCATGGCCCTGCCCCGGCGGCCGACGTCTGAGTAGAACAGCCGTCCGGGTTGGCGCGCAAGCGCGACTCGGCGGCCCGGAGCGCGCCGACGGAATGGATCAGAGGACGGCAGCAGGACCGCCGCCCCTCCCGCCCCGCCACAGATCGCCTGAGCGCTCACCATGACCCGACTCCGCACCCTCATCCCCGCCCTCTTCTGCGCCGCCGCGCTGCTGGCCGTCCCGGCCGCCGCGTCGGCCTCGAGCTGCGCCGGCGCCTCGCTGGCGCCCAGCGCCGCGAACGCCCCCGCCGTCCACCACGCGACGCTCTGCCTGCTCAACGAGCAGCGCACGAGCCGCGGCCTCTCCCGCCTCCGCGAGCAGCCCTCGCTCGGCGGCGTCGCCACCACCTACGCCCGCCTGATGGTCCGCCAGCGCTTCTTCGACCACGTCTCCCCCGGCGGCTCGACGATGGCCGAGCGCATCAAGCGCACGAGCTACCTCGACAAGACCAGCGGCTGGTCGCTCGGCGAGAACCTCGCCTGGGGCTCCGGGTCGCTCGCCACGCCGGCCAAGATCGTCGACGCCTGGATGCACTCCGCCGGCCACCGCGCCAACATCCTGGACGGCGGCTTCCGCGAGATCGGGATCGGCATCGCGCTCGGCTCGCCGAGCGGCGGCCAGGGCGCGACGTACGTCAACGAGTTCGGCAGCCGCTCGTAGCCCGACGCGGCAGGTAGGTTCTCGGTCCCATGGCCGACGTCCAAGCCTTCCGCGCCCTCCGCTACGACCTCGGCGTCGTCGGCTCCTTGCAGTCGGTGATCGCCCCGCCGTACGACGTCATCGACCCGGCGCAGCGGGCCGCGCTCGCCGCGCGCTCGCCGCACAACGTGGTCAACATCGACCTCCCGGAGGCGCCGCTCGGCGGCGACGCCTACGAGGAGGCCGCGCGGCTGCTCGAGCTCTGGAAGCGCCAGGGCGCGGTCGTCCGCGACGCGACCCCGGCGCTGTTCGCCTTGCAGCAGGACTACACGGGGCCGGACGGCCGCCGGCTCACGCGCCGCGGCATCTTCGCCCGCGTGCGCGTCGAGGAGTACGGCGCCGGCCGGATCCGCCCGCACGAGCGCACGCATCCAGGGCCCAAGGAGGATCGGCTGCGCCTCACGCGCGCGACGAAGGCGAACCTCTCGCCGATCTTCAGCCTCTACGACGACCCCGCCAACGCGGCCTGGGGCGCGCTGGAGCCGCACCTCGGCAGCGACCCGTGGGGCGTCGCGACCGACGCCGACGGGACGCTCAACCAGCTCTGGCGGATCGACGACGGCGCGGCGATCGCCCGCGTGAAGATGGCGATGGGCGAGACCGAGCTGCTGATCGCCGACGGCCACCACCGCTACGAGACCGCCCGCGTCTACGCCGAGGAGATCGGCGGCGAGGGCGACCACCGCTACGTGCTGATGTGCCTCGTCGCGCTGCAGGACCCGGGGCTGACGATCTTCCCGACGCACCGGCTGCTGAACAAGGTCAAGGAGCCGGAGGTCCAGCAGAGGCTCGGCAAGTACCTGCGCGAGCACTTCGAGATCACGCAGGTCGAGACGAGCGAGCTGCGGCCGCCCGACGGCGATGGGCCGTTGACGATGGGCTACTTCGACGCCTTCCACCAGCAGCCCTACCGGCTCGTCCTGAAGGACCAGGCGCTCGCCGACGCCGCGCTCGCCGACTACCCCGAGCCCTACCGCCACCTCGACACCGCCGTCCTCGAGGCCCTGATCTTCAAGGGCGTCCTGGGCATGACCGAGGACGACATCTCCCACCTCGACGGGCTCGGCTACTCGCGCACCGACGAGGAGGCGCTGGAGCTCGTGCAGTCCAAGGCCTATGACTGCGCGTTCTTCCTGCGGGGAAGCCCCGTGCGGCAGGTGCAGGAGATCGCGGCCGCCGGCGTCAACATGCCGCCGAAGTCCACGTTCTTCTATCCGAAGGTGCCGACCGGCCTGATGTTCAACCCGCTCGCGTGAGCCGTTTGCCATCATCGGTCGCAGAAGGACCTATGACCCGACCTCTAGAGGCATCCGCATGAAGGCGACCGCCACCCGCTCCGGCAGCCTGCGCCAGGCGATCCGGATCCGCGACCACCAGCTCACCATCGACGAGCCCGCGGACAAGGGCGGTGAGGACCAGGGCCCCAGCCCGCAGGAGCTCCTCGCCGCGTCGCTCGCCGCCTGCACGGCGATCACGATGGAGATGTACGCCAAGCGCAAGGGCTGGGACGTCGGCGACGTCGAGGTCGCTTGCGACTACACGCCCGCCGAGCGCGGCTGTCCGACCCGCTTCAACCTCGTGATGCGCTTCCCGGACTCGATGAGCGACGAGATGGTCGAGCGCCTCCGCGTCATCGCGGCGAAGTGCCCGGTCCACCGGACCCTCGAGGGCGAGGTGATGTTCGACGAGCGGGTCGAGCGCGTCACGCTCGCGCGCTGAGCTGCGCGAGCTGCTCGAAGGCGTCCTCCTCGATCCCGAGGAGGCCGCCGCCCTCGACGTCCACGGCCGCACCGACGCGGCCGTGCTCGTCCCGCTGTTCCTGAACGCCGGCGGCGAGCCGTCGGTCGTGCTGACCCGCCGGCGCGACGACATGCGCCGGCATCCGGGCGAGATCTCGTTCCCGGGCGGCCGGCAGGACCCGGAGGACGCGAACCTCTGCGCGACCGCGCTGCGCGAGGCGCACGAGGAGATCGGGCTGGAGCCGGACGGCGTCGAGCTCGTCGGCGCGCTGCAGCCGACGCCGACGATCGCGACCGGCTACGCCGTCTACCCCTTCGTCGGGCTGATCGAGCCGGGGCAGACGTGGCGGCCCGAGGAGGCGGAGGTCGCGCTGGTGCTCGAGCTCACGCTGCGCGAGCTCCGCGAGGGCTACGCGCGCCGCCGGCTCACGCGCCGCGGCGTCCCGTTCCGGACCGACACCTACGTCGTCGGCGACCACCTCGTCTGGGGCGCGACGGCACGGATGCTCGCGGATCTGTTCGAGCGGCTGGACCGGCGCGCGGCGGCGTGAGCCGGATCCCCGTCGTCCTCGACTGCGACCCCGGCCACGACGACATGGTGGCCATCCTGCTGGCGACCGCCTCCCCCCGCGCTGGAGCTGCGGGCGATCACCACGGTCGGCGGCAACGGCCCGCTCGAGCAGACCACGCGCAACGCGCTGCTGGTGTGCACGCACGCGGGGATCCGCGACGTGCCGGTCGCGGCCGGCAGCCCCGGGCCGTTGTTGGGGGACTTGGAGGCGGCGGAGCGCGTCCACGGCGCCTCGGCGCTCGACGGCGCCGAGCTGGGCGAGCCGGACGTGCTCGCCGATCCGCGCCACGCGGTCGACCTGCTGGCCGACGTCCTGCGCGCGTCGCCGGAGCCCGTCACCGTCATCGCCACCGGCCCGCTGACCAACGTCGCGCTGCACCAGCGGGCTGACGGTGACCATGTGCGGCCTCGACGTCACCCACCAGGCGCTCGCGACCGCCGAGGTGCTGGACGACCTGCGCGCGGTCGGCTCGCCGCTCGCCGCCCTGGTCGTCGACTTGTTGGGGTTCTTCGCCGAGCGCTACGCGTCGCTCTGGGGCTTCGCCGCGCCGCCGGTTCACGACCCCGTCGCGGTCGTCGACCGCTTCGGCGTCACCGGCGAGCGACCCAACGCGCACGTCGCGATGGACCTCGACCACGCGCGCTTCTGGGCGCTGGTGGTCGACGCAGTGCGCACGCTCAGCACCTGAGCCGCCGGCGTTCTCAGTGGCACGGCGGCGACCGTCGCCGCCACCGTGCCTCACCGTACCGTCGGGGTCCTAGTGCCGACGGTTCAGCTCCCGACGGACTATAAGACGCTTCGTTCCGTTAAGCAATCACGGAAAGCCGTCGTTCAGCAACGAGTCGAAGCGTATCGGTGATACCGAACACCGTTACGCGCGCGATGCGACCTGCCAATCGGCAGGCCGGGCCGGAACGACGCGCCGCTGAGGAGCGCTGCACGCCGAACGCGGTACCTAGTCCTCTAGGAACCGGTAGGCGTACCGGCAGGGACTAGCGACCGCGCGGGGCCGCGAGGACCCCGTCGATCGCCTCGAGGACGGCCTCCACCCAGGCGTCCTCGTCCTCGCGCGGCGCGCCGAGCACCGCGTGGGGGATCTCGTTGTACTCCGCCATCCGCGCGACCTCGGCGGCGCCCGCCTCGGTGCCCTCGTAGACGACGCCGCGCACGGTCGTGTCGATGGTCCGCTCCATCATCATGGTCAACCGCGAGCCGTGGAGATCGCCGTCGGGCGCGCGGCCCATCAACCACAACAACACGGTCACGTTGTCGAGGCCGTAGCGCAGCGAGCCGATGCGGTCGGGGTCGCCGAGGTAGCACTCGCCGCCGGCCGCCTCGATCTCCTCGCGGAACGCCTCGTGGCGCGTGACGAAGCGGACCGCGTGGCCGTCGGCGCTCAGCACGCGGGTGAGCGCGAGCCCGGGCCGGCCGCCGCCGACCAGGAGGACCCTCACGCCTGGCCTTCGCGGCGGCCGCCGCGCTCGCCGAGGATCCGCGCGCGGTACTCCTCGACGCTGATCTCCGGCAGGCCCTTCGCGCGACGGCGCGCGTTCTTGGCGTCCAGCATCTGGACGACCTCCAGTTCTGCGAGGTGGTCCTCGCGACGCTTGATGGTGTCGGCGAGGTCCGCGCCGACGCGGGCGCGGACCGCGTCCTCGGTGAGCTCCGCCTCGCCGCGGCGGCGGCGCCGGGCGTTGGCGGCCTCGAGCATCTGGTCGAGGTCGTCGATCTCGTTCTGGATCTCCTGCTCGGGCGACCGCGTGGGCTGCCAGTCGAGCGTCTGCGCACCCGAGCGCGGGTGCAAGAGGCCGAGCAGCACCAGGCCGACGAGCATCCCGGCGACGATGCCGATCATGATCACGGCGAAGGGGTCCACGGGCCGCGAGTCTACGCCGGTACGGTCCGCGACATGGACTTCAGCCTGACCGACGAGCAGGAGCTCATCCGCGCCACGGCGCGCGAGTTCACCGACCGCGAGGTGATCCCCGGCGCGCAGCGGCGCTCGCGCGATCACCACTTCGACCTCGAGCTCGTGCGCAAGATCGCCGACCAGGGCTACCTCGGCGCGATCGTCCCGCGCAAGTACGGCGGCGCCGGCCTCGACTACCGGACGTACGGGCTCCTGGTCGAGGAGGTCGGCCGCGGCGACAGCGCGATGCGGACCGTGATCTCGGTCCAGACCTCGCTCGTCTGCTCGGTGCTCCTGAAGTTCGGCACCGAGGAGCAGAAGCGCAAGCACCTGCCCGCGCTCTGCTCCGGCGAGCTGCTCGGCTGCTTCGCGCTGACCGAGCCCGACACCGGCTCCGACGCGGCCAACCAGAAGACGCGCGCGACGAAGGTCGACGGCGGCTGGAAGATCAACGGCGCCAAGATGTGGATCTCGCTCGGCAACCACGCGGGGCTCGCGCTGGTCTTCGCGCAGACCGATCCCGACCTGCAGCACAAGGGCGTGGCGTGCTTCCTGGTCGACACCGACCAGGACGGCTTCCGCCCCTCGCCGATCGAGCACAAGATGGGGTTGAACGCGTCCGACACCGCGGAGATCGCCCTCGACGACGTCTTCGCGCCCGACGACGCGGTGCTCGGCGAGGTCGGCCAGGGCTTCCGCGTCGCGATGACCGCGCTGGACTCCGGGCGCTTCTCGGTCGCCTCCGGCTGCGTCGGCGTCTGCCGCGCGTGCTTGGAGGAGTCCGTGAAGTACTCCACGCAGCGCGAGCAGTTCGGCCGCCCCATCGCCTCCTTCCAGCTCGTCCAGGCGATGATCGCCGAGATGCGCGTGCGCACCGACGCGGCGCGGCTGCTCGTCTGGCGGGCCGGCTGGATGAAGGACGAGGGCTTGCCCAACACCACCGAGACCTCGATCGCCAAGTTGTACGCCTCGGAGGCGGCGGTCTGGTGCGCCAACGAGGCGATCCAGGTCCACGGCGGCGCCGGCTACGCCGACGACCACCCGGTCGAGCGCCACTTCCGCGACGTCCGCGTGACGACCCTCTACGAGGGCACCTCGCAGATCCAGAAGCTCATCATCGGCCGCGCCGAGACGGGGATCAACGCGCTGACCTGACAAGCTCCAGGCCATGAGCGCACCGCAGGTGATCGGCGTCGTCGGCGCCGGGACGATGGGATCGGGGATCGCGCAGCTCGCCGCGCAGAGCGGCGCCCGGACGCTGCTCTTCGACCCCGTCCAGGGCGTCGCGGCCGCGGGCGCCGAGCGGGCGCGCGCCGGGATCGCCAAGTTGGTGGAGAAGGGCGTGCTGAGAGGCGACGCCGCGGAGCTCGGCGCGCACCTCGAGGTCGCGGGCGCGCTCGCGGAGCTCGCGCCGTGCGAGCTCGTCATCGAGGCCGCGCCCGAGCGCCTGGAGCTCAAGCACGAGCTCTTCGGCGCGCTGTCGGAGATCGCGCCGGACGCCGTCCTCGCGTCCAACACCTCGTCGATCCCGATCACCGCGATCGCCCGCGGCGCCGCCGACCCCTCGCGCGTCGTCGGCCTGCACTTCTTCAACCCCGCGCCGCTGATGCAGCTGGTCGAGGTCATCGCGGGCCTGCAGTCCTCCGAGGAGGCGCTTGCGGTCGCGCGCGCCGCCGGCGAGGCTATGGGCCGCCGGCCGATCGACGCGACCGACGGCCCCGGCTTCCTCGTGAACCGCTGCAACCGCCCGTTCGGGCTCGAGGCGCTGCGGCTGCTCCAGGAGCGGATCGCGGACGTCGAGACGATCGACGCCGTCGTCCGCGCCGCCGGCTTCCGGATGGGGCCGTTCGAGCTCCAGGACCTCGTCGGGATCGACGTCGGCTTCGAGATCTCCAAGTCCTTCCACGCGCTGAGCTTCGGCGAGCCGCGCTGGCGCCCGTCGCCCCGGAGCGCGCAGATGGTCGACGCCGGCCGCCTCGGCCGCAAGACCGGCCAGGGCTGGTACACCTACAACGACGGCGAGCCGCATCGCCCGCAGGATCCCGAGGCGCCCGAGCCCGGGCTCCCGGACGAGGTCGACGGCCCGATCCTCATCAGCGGCTTCCTGCCGATCGCCGACGAGCTGCGCGCGCTGGCCGACGAGGCCGGCTTCGCGGTCGCCGACGAGGCCGACGGCGACGTGCCGTGGCTGATCCTCGAGTGCGGCCCGCCGGACGACGACGCCGCGCCGCTCCAGGGCGCGCCGCGCGCGCTGCTCTGCGCCGAGGGCGCGCTCCAGGCGCTCGACCAGGGCGGCGCCGCCGCCGGCTTCCACGCGCTCCCGCCCGTCGGGATGGTCGAGCTGACCCGCACGCCCGCGACCGCCGAGGAGGCCGCCCGCCGCACCGAGCTCTTCTTCGGCGCCCTCGGTCTCCCCACCGTCTGGGTCGCCGACGCGCCCGGCCTCGTCCTCGGCCGCATCATCGCCCAGGTCGTCAACGAGTGCGCCTTCGCGGTCGGCGAGGGCGTCGGCAGCGCCGCGGACGTCGACGCCGGCATGAAGCTCGGCATGAACTACCCCTCCGGCCCCCTCGAGTGGGCCGACGAGATCGGCCTCGACCACATCGTGATGATCCTCGACGGCCTCCGCGAGGAGTACGGCGAGGAGCGCTACCGCACCGCGCCCCTCCTCCGCCGCATCACCGAGTTCCACGAGCACGAGCACTTCGAGCATGATCATGGTGAGCCGTGATCGCCACCCTCGCCCTGATCCCCATCTGGCTGCTGCTCGCGTTCCTGTTCTTCGCGCAGGCGCGACGGCTCGAGGCCGATCCGTCGCTGATCGTCGACGGGCAGCCCCCGGCGCGGTGGCGGTTGCTCGGCGTGGGGATGATCGGGCTCGCGGTGATCAACGGCATCGCGGCGTTCCTCTGATCTCACGCCGCCGGCGGTCGTAGCGTTGTACGTGCAGTGACCGCCGTCCCGTTCCAGCGCTTCCTCGACGAGCAACGCGAGCCGGTGTTCCGGTTCCTCGTGGCGTCGGTCGGACGGGACGGCGCGGATGACTGCTTCCAGGAGACGTTCCTGGCGGCGATGAAGGCGTACCCGCGGCTGCGCGCGGGCTCCAACCGCCGCGCGTGGGTGCTGACGATCGCGCACCGCAAGGCCATGGACCACCACCGCGCCCGCAAGCGCAACGCGATCCCGGTCGAGGACCTGCCCGAGGTCGCCCACCACGACCCGCCGCTCCAGGACGACGAGACCTGGGCGCGCGTCCGCGCGCTCCCGCCCAAGCAGCGCGCAGCCGTGCTGCTGCGCTACGCCGGCGACCTCAGCCACGCCGAGGTCGCCGTCGCCCTGGAGTGCTCGCCGGACGCCGCCCGGCGCTCGGCCCACGAGGGCCTCAAGAAGCTGCGAGAAGAGATGAGCCCGACGCCATGACCACCCGCCTCCACCCACCCCAGGTCGATCCCGCCGCCGTCGCGGCCGCCGCCGCGCGCTTCGCCGCGCGCGCCGAGCCCGACGTCGCCTACGCCGTCGTCGACTCGCCCATCGGCGCGCTCGTCGCCGCCGCCACGCCGCAGGGCCTGGTCCGGGTCGCCTACGAGGACTTCAACGGTGGGCTCGACGCGGTCCTGGAGAGCCTGGCCGGCAAGCTCAGCCCGCGGATCCTCGAGGACCCCAAGCGCCTGGACGGCGTCCGCCGCGAGCTCGACGAGTACTTCGCCGGCACGCGCGAGGACTTCGACGTCCCGATCGACTGGGCGCTCTACTCCGACTTCGGCCGCCGCGTGCTCCAGGCGACCGCCGCGATCCCGTTCGGCCACACCGCGAGCTACGGCGACGTCGCGCGCGAGGCGGGCAACCCGAAGGCGTCGCGGGCGGCGGGACGGGCGCTGGGCGCCAACGCGATCCCGATCGTCGTCCCCTGCCATCGCGTGATCGGCACGAGCGGGAAGCTCACCGGCTACACGGGCGGGATGCACCGCAAGGAGGCGCTGCTGCGCCTGGAGGGCATCGCCTTCTAGGGCGATGCCGCGCGGCGCTAGTGCCGCGGCGGCTGCGGGACCGCGCCGCTGGGCGCGGCGGCGGGCTTGGGGGCGCCGCTCTGCGAAAGCGGGGTGACCTTGGGGTACTGGTAGGTGTGAGGCGAAGGCTGCATGTCTATCTCTCTTCTACGTCCTGGGAGCGGCCAAGTTGCGCTCCCGACTTGTTAAGCGATGTTGTTCGCCGCGTAACGCAAGGTTCCTTGCGAGGGTTTAGGACTCGTCGTCGACGGCCTTCAACAGGCACGGGATCGTCGCCGCGGACGTGCCGCTCGCGCCGTCGGCGTAGCTGAAGGAGCCGAAGAACGGCCAGCCCGGCTTGGTGCAGGACGTCGGCGCCTCGATGAACGGCACGCGCTTGCGGCCGATGCCGCCGACGGTGACCTCGAAGCTCGTGATCGAGGCGTCCATGTCGCCCACCGTCCGGATCCGCGGGACCGGCACGTCGAGCGTGTACCCGTACTTCCCCGAGGTCTTCTTCAGCGTCCCCACGAGCGGGATCACGACCGTCCCCAGCGCGCGGGCGTAGATGATGATCTTGGCGTCGCGGCCCGACGCCGGGGCGTTGAAGACGTCGATCGTCGCCGGGAAGTCGGTCTGCAAGGCGTTCGCCACCGCCTTGCCGTCGCCGAGCCGCGAGCCCTGCGGGCAGCCGCCGGGGCCCTTGTCGTCGATGATCTGCAAGGTGCACGTCCCGAACGCCTCGGGGTGGACCTTGGCACCGCGGGTGAACTTGAAGACCAT
The DNA here is from genome assembly GCA_025964215.1 of Conexibacter sp. Lineage (GTDB taxonomy): Bacteria > Actinomycetota > Thermoleophilia > Solirubrobacterales > Solirubrobacteraceae > Baekduia. Next base: position 671 of record JAOPZG010000104.1, on the reverse strand, counting down.
GTGGTCGACCGGCTCGGGAACCGTGCCGTCGGTGCTCCCCAGCTGCGCGCCGATCGTGAGGTCGACGATCCACGGCTTGCCCGCCGGCTGGCGGACGAGCTCGGCGGCGACGTCGAGGTGCTGGGTGTGGTCGGCGGCGCGCGCTGGGCCGGCACCGAGCACGGCGAGGGCCAAGGCGACGGCGGCGCTGCGGACGATCATCGATCTCCTCCTGGAGCGTGGGACAGCGGGGTGACGTGCGGGAAGCGCTGCCCCTGCGGCCGGTCCATCAGGCGGCACGGGGCGGCGACCGCCTGCTCGTCGTTCAGCACGAAGTGCCGGATGCGCTGGAGCATGTCGGTGGAGAACCCGCCGGCCGGCGCGGTGCTCGCGAGCTGCGGGAACGCCGGGGCATCGCTGCAGTTGGTGTCGTCGAACACCGTATTGGAGCGCGTGCCCGAGTCATAGGGGTTGGTCCGCGACCAAGCCTGGCGCACCGGGTACTGCGCGAGGCTCCCCGGGTTCAGCGACATCCCGGCGCGCGCGTAGTGCAGCGGCGCGCCGTCGCTGCCGTAGCCCGCGCTGGTCGCCTGGGTGGCCGCCGTGAGGTTCGCGATCAGCGCGTTGAGCGCGCCGGCCTGCGGCACCACGGCGGCCAGGACCGGCTGCAGCTGGTCGAGGAACGGCGTGAA